>JAIRWW010000339.1 GCA_031268685.1 Azoarcus sp. | reverse complement strand
CCTGCGCAAGCCGCAGGCAGCAGTTTCGGCCAGACTTCCTCCGGGGCGTCTATGCGGCGCAGCAAGGCTTCGGGCTGGATGCGCAGCAACACACTAAGGTGAGCGATGTCATTGGGCAGGGCCGAGTTGTCCCACCCGAGCGAAACATGGCGGGCAAAGTCGGAAGCCAGGGTAATGGTGCGAACCCTGGGGTGTTCGGCTTGTGATTCGTCGAGCAACTGTACCAGCAGGTTGGGCAGATGCCAGGCGTGGATCAGGGCGAGTTGTACGTCGTGGGCCGTAACGCCGAAGACTTCACGCTGTGCTGCGGCGCTGCGCAATTGCCGGTCGGCGTGCTGCATGCCCAAAACGCGCAAGATGAGATCCGGGGCATGAATCCAGCAGATCATTTCAGTAGCTTCGCGTAACAAGGCAGCGATGGTGATCTCGTTGACATCGAGATCGCGCCGTATCACCGCCCAGTCGCGGGCATAGTGGGCGGCCTTGCATGCTCGTCCGACGACTCTCAGCAGGCCAAGCAGGGCGCGGGGTCTGGACGCGAGCACGTCTTCGGCGGTTGGCAGGTCGGCGAATACTTTGAAGAATGGAATGATCCCCATCATTACCAGCGCGCCACTGACTGTGGTGATGTCATGGTTCTGGGCGCTCTTGCGATGGGTTTCGATATGTGACAGCAAGCGTATCGTCATCAGCGGATCGCCGAGCACCGCCGTGGCGATGTCCAGGCGCGTGGCTTTGTCGATGTTCTGCCGCAGGCGGTCGAATTCGCAAATCGTGCGGCGCAGCACCGGCAAGGGCTGCCGCAAGAAAAAGTCGACGTAGTCTTCGACCGAAGGCAGGGCATGCGTGAGCATGGCTATGAGGCTCTTTCAATAGTGGGGATACAGTCTGATTATCGGCGGCTCCAAGCCAAATTAAAGGAAGATAGGCACGGATATGTCATTTTCCGCGGAAGCTGCGGCGATTCGACCGCATCGAGTTCTTCGTTCAGGGCAATTGCGTAGCACTTTGGGCATATCTGTACAGGAGCCGCCGTAATAACGGGCTATAATCGGCCGCCGTAGCAAATCCGTACTGGATGGATGCCATGGCCGAAGAAGATACCGAAATTCTGCCGAAGATATTGATCGTCGACGATTCGCGCATGGTGCGCGCCAGTCTGACCAAGCAAATTCGTCATTTCTTCCGCATCCGCGAGGAAGCCGACGGCGAGGCGGGTTGGGAGGCGCTGCTGGTCGATCCGGAAATCCAACTCGTGCTCACCGATCTCGGCATGCCGCGGCTCGACGGCTTCGCCTTGCTGGAACGTATCCGCGCATCCAGGGTGCAACGCATACAAGACATGCCAGTAGTCATCATTTCCGGGGACGAAGACGATGCCGCGCGCGCGCGCGCGCTGAAACTCGGCGCCAACGATTTCGTATCCAAGGGCGCGGGCTGTGCTGAAATGACGGCGCGGCTCGAATCGCTGCTGACACTGGCCAATACCCGGCGCGACCTTGCCAGGAGCCGCAGCGCCCTGGCGGTCCAAAGCCCGGTCGACCCGGTCTCCGGGCTGGAAACGCCCGCGTATCTCAGCCATAACGGCGAACAGCAATTGGCGCAGGCACGGCGGCACCGGCTGGCGATATCGGCGATGGCGATCGAGATCGACCATTACGATCAACTGACCGAATGGCACGGCACGCGCGTCGCCGAACTGTTCGCCAGCAAGCTTGCGAAAATTCTCGCCGGCAAGGTGCGCAGGGAAGACACCATCACTCAAATATCCGAGGGGCGCTTCATCATTTTGTCGCCCAGCACCACAGTCGCCGATTGCTGCGCCTTTGCCCTGCGTATGCAGAAGTCGATGGAAAACCTGGTGATGACTTACCGCGAGGAGCAGATTGGCATCACCGTCACCATCGGCATTTCCGGTTCAGAGCGCGACAATGCGCAAAGTATTGAAGAACTAATCGAAAACGCGACAGAACGCGCGCGGCGCGGCATCGCAGCAGGCGGCAACCGCACAGTCAGCGACGAAGGCGAGATCGACGAAAATACGGTCGAGGACTACATGGAGAATGCGATCAGCCTCGACCGGGCTTTGCTTCAATTGCGGGTCGGAGCCATCGAAGAAATCGAAGACCGCCTGCCGGATATTGTCACCGCCATCGCCCCCTTGCTCGAATTGCTCGAAGAACGCCTGCATCTCGACATACCACTGGGCGAACTGAAGGATTACGCCCAAAAGCATGCCGCCAAGCCGGATGATCTGGCAGGTTCGTAAAAACCGGCAGCCGTTTCAATGCGGCGTGCGCACGACCAGATTGTCGCGGTGAATCAGCTCCGGCGTATCGATGTAGCCAAGGATGGCTTCGATTTCGGCGCTCGGCTTTCGCAGGACGCGGCGGCACTCGCTGGCTGCGTAATTGACCAGCCCGCGCGCGATTTCCTCGCCTGTCTCGTTGAGGCAGGCTAGGACTTCGCCCCGTTTGAAGTCGCCCCGCGCTTCGATTACACCCACCGGCAGCAGGCTGCCGCCGCCGCGCAGGGCGGTCACAGCCCCTGCGTCGATGACCAGCGCGCCCGCAAGTTGCAGATGGTCGGCAAGCCACTGCTTGCGCGCCGCCAATCTCGAATTGCTGGCATAAAGCAGGGTGCCGACGGCTTCTCCAGCCAGGAGCCGGGACATGATATTGGGTTCACGCCCACTGGCGATACATGTGTGCGCGCCGCCGCGCGCCGCGCGCCGCGCGGCGAGAACCTTGGTCAGCATGCCGCCCTTGCCGATGTTCGTACCCGCGCCGCCAGCCATCGCTTCGTAGCGGCGATCCCCGGCTTCGCCTTCTTCTATCAAAGTGGCGTTCGCATCGCGGCGCGGATCGGCCGTGTATAAACCCCGTTGGTCGGTAAGAATGATAAGGGCATCGGCCTCGATCAGATTGGCGACCAGAGCGCCGAGAGTATCGTTGTCGCCGAACTTTATTTCATCGGTGACGACAGTGTCGTTTTCGTTGATGATCGGAATTACGCCGAGTTCCAGCAGCGTAACAAGGGTCGAGCGTGCATTGAGGTAGCGATTGCGGTCGGCGAGGTCGTCATGCGTGAGCAGGATTTGCGCGGTGGCGAGGCCATGGCGCGCAAAGATGTCTTCGTAGGCTTTTACCAATCCCATCTGGCCGACGGCTGCCGCGGCCTGAAGGCGGTGCATCTCGCTTGGCCGTTTTTTCCAGCCCAGTTTCTGCATTCCGGCGGCGATGGCCCCCGAGGAAACCAGTGCAATCTTGCGCCCGCCCCGGCGCAGGGCGGCGATCTGGCCCGCCCAGCCATCGACGGCGTCGTAATCCAGGCTCGCGCCATTGCCGGTAACAAGCGCCGAACCAACCTTGACCACCAGGCGGCGAGCTTCCCGGAGATGTTTTCTCATGCTCATTCAGCGTGTTTCTCCGCTGTCCGCGCCAAAATCGCCGTCATCGTCTTCCATGGGAATTTCCTGCCATGCGCGAGTTTCGGCGGCGCGTATGGCCGCCATGGCGGCGAGCCGCTCCTGTTCGTCGGCGTGCCGCTGGGCAAGTTCGGCTTCGATGCGCTCGCGCTCGCTGTCGAGAAAATCCTGGACCGCAAAAACCAATGCTTCGCAGCCTTGGCCCTTGATGGCTGAAATCTCAAAAAAACGTTCGATGGGAATATCGCAGGTATCGAGGAAAGCCTGGACGCGGGCGGCGCGCTCGTCAGCCTCGATGAGATCCA
>JAIRWW010000307.1 GCA_031268685.1 Azoarcus sp. | reverse complement strand
CGGCATTTGACGGCGTTGGCGATGTAGACATCTTTGCCGCGTTCGAGGCCGATGGCCGTGAGCATGTTGTCGAGCAGTTTTCCGGCTTGCCCGACGAAAGGTTCGCCACGCCGGTCTTCTTCCGCGCCCGGCCCTTCGCCGACGAACATCCAGCGCGCGCCGCGGTCGCCGACGCCGGGCACGGCTTGCTCGCGTTGTTTGCAGAGCGCGCAGGCGCGGCAGGCGCGGATGGTTTCTTCGAGCGCGGGCCAGTCTAGTGTGGCAACGCTGCGGGAGACCGCCGCCGTTTCGGGCGCTGGTTCCGGGACAGCGGCAGCGGCGGGCTTTGCCGGAGCTTCGCGCGGGGCGGGCCGCTGGCGGGGGGCTTCGGCAGCTTTGCTGGGTTCTTTTGTGTTTTCTGTGTCGGGAGGCGTTGCCGGGGGGGCTGCCGATTCGGTTTCGGCGGCGCGCAGCCGCCACAGGGGCGAGAGGCCCATTTCGCGCAGGATGGCGGCGCGGCGCGGCTTCACAGGCAGCACCTCATTACGATGGCGTCCTCGCGGCCTCCGGGCGAAGGGTAATAGCGCGTGCGGCGACCGATTTCGACGAAACCGGCACGCTGGTACAGGGCGAGGGCGCGCGTATTTGAGGGGCGCACTTCGAGGAAATACTGGCGGCCATCGCTGCGCCGGGCTTCGTCCATCAGGAATTCGAGCAGGCGGCGGCCAAAGCCGCGCCCTTGTTCGTTGCTCGCTACGCTGAGATTGAGCAAATGGGCTTCGTCGAGCACTCTGAACGCGACGGCGTAGGCGACGGGGGACTCGCCATCGTACATCAGGTGGCAGGAATGGCCTGAGTCGAGCGAGTCGGTGAAGTTTTGCCGCGTCCAGGGGAAGGCGTGCAGGCGGGCTTCCTGCGCCATTACCCAATCGAGATTGCTTTTTTCCATGGGCGCGAAGCGGAGCGTGTCGACTGTCGTCGTCATGCTTTGCTTCCCCGTGCGAGGCGCTCGGCGGTGGTCAGGGCTACTTTATTGCGCACGTAGAGGGGGGCGGCGCACTCTGGCGGCACGATGTCAGCTTCGCCTGCTTCCGCTGCCAGCCGGGCGATTGTTTCTGCCGAAGGAAGGGCTAGCGGATCGCAACCGGCCAGCGAAGCGCGCAGGGTGGCCAGCGATGTTTCGCAGGCGGCGAATGCGGAACCCAGTCCGAAATATTCGTCTCCCGGCGGCGGCAAGGCTTCGGGCGCGCAACAGGCGGGGGCGGCGAGTTCGAGCGGCAGGCCATTTTCGATCCGGTAACGCCCGTGGTAGATCTCGCCCATGCGTGCGTCGGTAGCCGCCAAGGCCAGGGGCCGGGGCGACTGCGCGGCCAGCGCCGCCAGGCTGCACACGGGGATTACGCCTAGGCCCGCGCCGAGGGCGAGTCCCTGCGCAACGCCGCAGGCCAGCCGCAGGCCCGTGAAAGCGCCTGGACCGGCGCCGAAAGCTACTGCATCGAGCGCGCCGATGCCGAGTCCGCCTTCGGCCAGCAGGCTGCGGGCTGCGGCCAGGACGTATTCGGAATGATTGGCATGCCCTTCGAGCCAGCGCAGGCGCGTCTCGCCGCCCAAGCGAAGCGCGACGCTGGCGCGCTCGCATGAAAATTCAAAAGCCAGGAGTTTCATCGTGCCGGTATTCTACCGGGCGCGTGTCCGGGTGATGGTTTTCTGCCTGCTCGTTTCAAGGCAATCGCACGAATGCTCCGGCGCAAAGGGGAGCGAGGAAAGCCTGGATGATTCCCGCCCGTTCGGGCTGAGCTTGGCCGTTATCATTGATTTTATTGAGAATGCCCTTCGACAAGCTCAGGGCGAACGGGGTTAAGGCCGGGTCAAATGGAATTACAGCCAACCCAAGCGGGATTACAGCCAGGTCAAATGGAATTACAGCCAGCCCAAGCGGGATTACGGCCAGATTAGATGAAATTACAGCCAGCCCAAACGGAGTTCCGAACAGTTTCCGCCCGTTCGGGCTGAGCTTGTCGAAGCCCTTGATTCCATGGAGAACGTCCTTCGATAAGCTCAGGACGAACGGGGTTACGGGGAAGGTCCTTTGACAAGCCCGGTTCAGTGTTGCCGGGGGTGTTCGGCGCGCGCTTTTTTTATCAGGTCGGCGATCTTGGTGTTGCCTTTGGAGCGCGCCCATTCTTCGGCGTTCAGACCGTGGTCGTTGCGGCGGTCGAGCGCGATCGGCGTTTTCAGCAGGCGGCGCACGATGTCGATGTGCCCGTTGCGCCCGGCGAGCATGAGGGCGTCGGACAGGTTGGGTGTCAGGGCGTTTACGTTGGCTCCGGCGGTAAGCAGTTGTTCGACGATGGCGAGCTTGCCTTCTAGCGCGGCGTAGTGCAGCGCCGTCCAGCCGTCGTTGTTGATCTTGGCGCCTGCGGTGAGTAGCCGCGCTGTTAGTTTTTCGTGTCCTTGCATGGACGCTATCATCAGGGCCGAATCGCCGTTGCGGTTGCGGTGATCCAGTTGCGGTTTGAAGCGCAGCAAGGCGTCCACGGTGTCGATGTTGCCTTCGCGGACGGCGAGGATGAGTAGCGAATTGCCGTATTTGTCGGTGACGTCGGGAGGGACGGCGCGGCGGTCGAGGAGCTTGGTGAGTGTGCCGGTACTGCCTCTGCGGGCGGCGGTGAGGGCTTCTTCTTTGTCGTCGGCGAGGGCGGGCGCGGCTGCGAGGAATGCCGCGGCTGCAAGGAGGACGGCGAGAAGGGCGGCGGCAATATTGCTGTTGTTGTTGCCGGACGGGCGGGAGGTTTCAGTTGTGATGGGCATGGCGGAATAGGTGGAAAAAGTTGTCGGTGGTGGCTTGCGCTATCGTTGAGAGCGGTAGGCCGCGCAGGGCGGCGAGTTCTTCGGCGACGTGCTTTACCCATGCGGGTTCGTTGGTCTTGCCCCGGTGCGGCATTGGGGCGAGGTAGGGGGAGTCGGTTTCGATCAGCAGGCGGTCGAGCGGTATACAGGCTGCGGTTTTTTTGAGTTCGGCAGCGTTTTTGAAGGTGACGATGCCTGAGAAGGATATGTAGAACCCCAGCGCCAGGGCGGCTTCGGCGATTTGCTGCGATTCGGTGAAGCAGTGCATGACGCCGCCGCAGGCGCTGGCATTTTCTTCGCGGAGGATGCGCATGGTGTCGTCGGCGGCGTCGCGCGTGTGGACGATGAGCGGTTTGCCGCAGGCTTTTGCGGCGCGGATGTGGGTGCGGAAGCGTTCGCGCTGCCATTCGGGCGCGTCCCTGTGCCAGTGGTAGTCCAGCCCGGTTTCTCCTATCGCTACCACTTTGGGGTCGTCGGCGAGTTCGCACAGCCGGGCGGCGTCGGGTTCTTCGCAGCCGATGTTGTCCGGGTGTACGCCGACCGAGGCCCAGTATTCCGGATGACGTTCGACGAGGGCGCGCAGGCGTGGGAAGTCTTCCAGGCGGACGCTGACGCAGAGGGCGTGCCCGACATCGTTGGCGGCCATTGCGGCAAGCACTTCGGATTCGCGTGCGCCCAGTTCGGGGAAGTCGGCATGGCAGTGGGAGTCGACGAACATTGAGGGGCGAGCGTTAGAGCGTGTGGGTGAGGCGGTTGGAGTTCAGGTGGCCGGCAAGGGTTTGTTCGATTTTGTGGCGAACCATCTTGCCCGTTTCGTCGTCGGCGAATTGCACGCCTACTCCCTGGGCTTTGTTGCGCTGTGCGCCCGCGGGGGTGATCCACACGACGGTGCCCGCAACCGGGTATTTGGCCGGGTCGTCCATTAATTGCATCATCAGGAAAACTTCGTCGCCAAGGTTGTAGTGTTTGGATGTGGGAAGGAATATGCCGCCATGGGTCAGGTAGGGCATATAGGCGGCATAGAGCGCGGACTTGGAGTTTATGCTCAGCGACAGTACGCTTGGACGCGCCGGACGGGGGGGGAGGTGAGTGTCGCTCAAGACTGGATTCCTTTCAGTGTGCGAGCATAGCGTATGAGCATGTCTTCCAGAAGCAGGCGTGGGTTGAGCGGATGATTCGCCGCCCGGCGAATATTGACAAATTCATTGTAGCAGTTGCTGGCAGCAGCCGAGTTCATGCGGGTGGAAAGTAGCGCCAGACGTTCGGCGTGCGCTGGGAAATATTTCACACGCCCGCCCAGCCGCAGGGCGGCGAGATCGCTCACCCAGCGTTGCATCCAGTCGATCAGCATCGGCAGGCCGAAGCCGGCGGCAATGGCGGTTTTGTCTTTCTTGAGCCAGGCTTCCCATTGTCCGGCGAGCCGTAGCGGGTCTGTTTCGCCTTCAGCCAGGTCGCGGGCGAAGCGTTCGGACAGGGTTTCGATTCCTTGGGCCGCCATCCGTTGCGCTGCGAGCGGCATGCCGCCGCACAATGCCAGCAGGCTGGCGGAGGCGCGCGGTGTTTTGCCTTGTTCCGCTTGCCAGCGCCGCAGGGCTTCGGCATCGGGGCGGGGCGCGTGCCATTGCTGGCAACGGCTGCGGATGGTCGGCAGGAGTTTGCGCGGCATGGAGGATACGAG
>JAIRWW010000305.1 GCA_031268685.1 Azoarcus sp. | reverse complement strand
GCTTGCGGGCTAATTGCCGCAACGATGCGGGCGATGATGCCGGGGTCGGTGAGGAAGTTCTGGCCGAAGCGGCGGCGGGCGGTATGGCCGCCCACGCGCGCGCTTTCGTTCATGCTTTGTGCCGCCGGGCATTCGCCATGTTTATAGCCAGTTCGACCGCCGCAAAGAGGCTGCCGGGATCGGCTTTGCCGGTGCCCGCCAGATCGAGCGCGGTGCCATGGTCGACCGAGGTACGGATGACGGGCAGCCCGAGGGTGACGTTGACGCCCGAGCCGAAGCTCGCATGCTTGAGTACTGGCAAGCCCTGGTCGTGGTACATCGCCAGCACGGCGTCGGCATCCCGCAGACGATTCGGCGCGAACAGGGTATCCGCAGGCAAGGGGCCGGTAAGCTTCATGCCTTTGGCGCGCAGGCGTTCGAGCACGGGGACGATGATGTCGATTTCTTCGCGCCCCATGTGACCGCCTTCGCCCGCATGGGGGTTGAATCCGGCTACGAGAATTCGCGGCTGGGCAAGGCCGAAGCGGGCGATGAGGTCGTGATGGAGAATTTCGAGTGTGCAAACGAGCCGGTCATGGGTCAGCGCTTTCGCTACGTCGATCAGCGGCAGGTGGGTGGTGGCCAGGGCTACGCGCATGCCGCCGCCGACCAGCATCATTACGACCATGGGCGTGCCGGTTTTGGCGGCGAGATATTCGGTGTGGCCGGAGAACGGGATGCCGGCTTCGCAGATCACGCCTTTATGCACCGGCGCTGTAACCATGCCGTCGAAATCGCCCTGTATGCAGCCTTGCAGCGCGCGGTCGAGTACATTGAGCACATAGGCGGCGTTTCGCTGGTCGGGAGCGCCCGCCAGCGCCGGGCTGACGAGCGGGCAATGGAGAACGTCGAAAAAGCCCGCCTCCGGCGTCATGCCAGGCTTCCAGGGACGCACGACCAGCGCCTTGCCAGCGCGCTCCATGCGTTCCTCTATCAGTTCGATGTCGCCAACCACGACCAGATGCGCGGGGAATTGCCGCTCGGGCAGGCGCACGCACAACTCCGGCCCTATACCCGAAGGCTCCCCGCTCGTTACAGCCAATACCGGCTGACGCGCCTTATCGGCGTTCTTTATCATTCAATCATTCCCCCGATCGAGAATCGGTACGCAAGCTGGGCGTGAGCCTTCAGTCGGCGTCTTCCGATTCCAATCTGTATTCGACATAGACGCTGTCACGCAATTGACGTTGCCAGTCTTCTAATGCTTCGTCGCCCTTGCGCTGGAGCAGGATCATGCGTGCGGCATTGCGGCGATATTCTTCGCCCATGTCCTGTTTTCTGCGCTCCAGTACTTGGATGATATGCCAGCCGTAGGTCGAGCGCACAGGCGCGCTGATTTCATTCGGCAAGAGTGCGTTCATTGCTCTTTCGAATTCGGGCACCATTTCGCCTGCATTGACCCAGCCCAGATCGCCCCCGCGCGCGGCGGAAAGGTCCGCCGAATGCGCCTTGGCCAGCTCGGCGAAGTCCGTCCCATTGACGATGCGCTCGCGCAAGGCTCCAAGCCTTGCGCTGACGTCGGCGTCGGTGAGCACTTCGGAGGTCTTGAGCAGAATGTGGCGGGCATGGGTCTGGTCGACGGCAGACTGCGCGCCTGGGCCGTTTCTCTCGCGTTTTTCGAGCAGCTTGACGATGTGCAGCCCGGAGGCGGTGAGCATCGGCTGCGACAGTTCGCCGGATTTGAGCTTGGCGACCGCGTCGGCGTAGAAGCCGGGCAGGCGTTCGCGGTCGCGCCAACCGATTTCGCCGCCACGGATATTGTCGGGCGCGTCCGAGCTGTCGGCCGCGACTTTGCCGAAATCTTCGCCCTGCCGCAAACGCGACAGCACTCTGTCGGCGCGTGAGCGCAATGCGTCCATTTGCGCCGCGTTGGGATTTTCCGGAACGCTCAACATGATGTGCGCAACACGGTATTCGACGCCGGAAATTACGTCGGGGTGATTTTTGAGGAAGTTGTCGATTTCGGCTTCGCTCACGTTGACCTGGGAATTCACTTCGCTGGCGTGCAGGCGGCTGATCGTGAGTTCGCCGCGCAGGTCGTCGCGGTATTTGCTCCAGGAAATGCCATCCCGCTCTATGGAGGCGCGCAGCTCGGCGACGGAGATGCGGTTGTTGGCGGCGATGCTCTCGATTGCCCTGTCGATCATGGCCTCGTCGATCCGGATGGAGGCTTCGCGCGCTTTTTGCAGTTGCGCCCGATCCACGATCATGTGTTCGAGTACCTGCCGTTCGAGTATGTTCGCGGGCGGGATATCCACCGCCTGCTTTTTCAGGTTGCTGCGGGCGAGGGCGGTGCGTTCGCGCAGTTGCGACAAAGTGATGGCTTCGCTATTGACGATGGCGACGATGCGGTCGACTTCAGCGGCCAGCACCGGAAGCGCCAGCGTGGCGCAAGCAGAAACAACAAGCATGCCAGCGAACAGCCGGTTCAGGAATCGGTTCATGGTCATCCAGGAAATTGCTCGAAATATAGCGCACGGCGCAGAGATATTCATTGCATTCTCAATCTCCAAATGCGCCGCCGGGTTCGTTGATCCTGCCATATCCGGGCACGCTGCGCCGGATCATGTTGACCACGTTTCCGCCCGGGCCGATGCTGGTGAAATCGTTGAGTTCGAGTTGCAGGAAAAACGCTTCGTTGACCTCGTCCTCGCGCGTCGCATAGCGGTGGCCGCCCATGCGCAGCACCCAGCAGCCGCCATCGTATTCGAGCCCGGCTATGGCTTCGGTCAGGCGGGAATCTTTGAGCGAGTGGGTGAGCCGGGCTACACCATACCATTTTCCCCACAATGGCCACTGCCCGGAGATATCCACGTCGCGCAAGACATCGTGTACGTAGCGGTAGCCCAGGTTCAATGCGCGCGTGTGACCAGGGTTATACCGCAAAGCAACAGAGTAACGCTCTGTTTCGTACTCGCGCGGGTTGTATTGCCACAACGATTCAAACGAGGTGTGCTTGCCGATTCGCGCGGAAAAACCCGTGAGCACATCGGCGCGCTTGCTGGTGCGCGCGGTTTCGAGTTCCACCATTTTGCCTTGCTCATCGAAATGGTTGAGCGTAACGCGCTGATCCGCAAAGTAATAACGTTGCCCAAGCAGCAGGCGCAGACGCTCGGCGCCGGTCGCCGGGTCGATAAGGCGCGTGGTGACGGCCGCGGTCAATTGCCTGGCATCGGCGAGGCGGTCGCCGCCGGTATAGAGGTTTTCGCTGAAGATCTGCGCAAAGCCGAAGTCGTAACGGCTGGTGTCGAAAAGGGGGATGTCGTCCTGCTTCCGGTAGGGAATGCTGAGGTAATACAGCCTCGGCTCCAGGGTTTGTACGTAGTTTGTACCAAACAGGCTGGTTTCACGCTCGAACGCCAGCCCCGAATCGAGCGAGAAGACCGGCGCGGAGCGGGTGATGTCTTCACGCATTCCAGCCACGGGCCGGTCGCGGTCGATGTTGTAGCGGGTGTAGTGCAGGCCGACTTTGGGCGTGATGTAAAAGCCGGACCACTGCAAGGGCAGGGATAACTGCGGATAGGCGGTCAGGCGGGAGGCATCGACGTAATCTTTACGCGGATGGGTGAAGCGCGTGAATTCGCTATTCCAGGCGAAATCGAGTCCGGAAGTGCCGATGGCATCGCGGAATTCGGCAGGCCGCATGGCATTGAGCGCAATCTGGGGCAGGCGCCGGTATGGCGTCACAACCGGGTTCCTGGGGTCCGGAGATAGCGTCTGGTAGCTCTGGGCAAGCGCCGAGGCGCTCCACCAGCCGCCGCCGACGTACATCAGCCGCCCTTCGCGCAGCAGGTTGACCTTGGAAGCCATTGACACCCGCGTGCTCAAATCCTCGAAATATTCGTCATCCGACACTGCATTGAGGTCGAGCGCGCCATACAGGCCCGGCGTCAGCCATTGCTGGTGCTGCAAAGACCCCAGCGAACGTTTCTGGCCGCTTTCGCTGTCATGCGCCAGATATTCGACCCGCGCCGTGCCCCGGTAGCTCGCGCCCATATAGCGCGTTTCGGCTCCCAGTTGCATACCGCGCCGGCTCATGTAGTGCGGAGATAGCGTAAAGTCATAATTTGGCGCGATATTCCAGTAATAAGGCAGCGTAACGCCGAAACCGGTCTTGGTCGAAGAGTCCATGGTCGGCGGCAGCAGCCCGGAATGGCGCTGCCCGGCGAGGGGGAATTCGGCCCACGGCAGCCAGACGAAGGGAACATCCTTGAAAACCACGCTGCTGCCGCGGGCGACGCCGATCTCCCGGTCATAATCCAGTTCGAGATCCCAGGCTTTTATATACCAGTCGGGATCAGGCGCGGGGCACGTCGACCAGCTTGCATTCCTGGCGCGGTACTGATTTTCGCCTTCGAGTTGCAGCAAATCCGCCTTGCCGCTGCCAGACACCAGCCGCGGCGGATCGCCTTCTTCGATAGGCGGGCGGCTACGGGTCATCGAGTATTTCGGCTCGCGGAATTCCCCGGTGCGCGGCCCCACGACCAGGGTGGCCGCCGGCCCGGACATTTCGGCGCTGTCGCCCTGACGCAGCCGGACGTTGCCTTCGGCCACGACTTCGTCGGTCGGTTCGCGGTAAGTCAGGCGGTCGGCGGTCAAGGTCAGGGCGTCGCGCTGCAATTCGACTTCGCCTTCGGCCACGATGTCTATCGCATGGGTGCCATGAATGCGCAATGCCGAAATTCGGGTTTCTCCAGGTATCCACGGGCTGGGAGCCGGGTTCGCCGTTTTCGGCCCAAACCCGATCGCAGAAGCCAGTACCCGCCAGTCAGCAGGCGTCGCGGACGCGCCGGAAGCGTTTGGCGCGGCTTTGGCAGGCTTATCCGCCTCGCAGGCGGCGTCTGCGGAGCTTTTATCTTTCGTCTGCTTTGTCTGCTTTCCGCTGGCCGGAGAGCAGGCACCCGCCCGCGGCGAACCGCCGATGGCAATCGCATGATCCAGAGATGCATCCGGCACGGGTCCCGCCCACAACACGCCCGACACGCAACACATCAGCAATGGAAGCAAGCGCACACGCGACTTCAGACCCGAAACCTGCAAAATGATCCTCGTAAAAACAAAATGTGAAGCTACAACGACCGCCTGATAGAATCGCCGGATTCTACACGAACCACCGCGGAGAACCCGCCTTGCCTCGCATAAAAGAGACTGCCTCACAAGAACCTGCCTCGCCTCGCATGAACCATATCCGGCAGTGGCTGGCACAAACTTTACCCAATATAAGCTATGAACTTGCGCCTGCGTCGGCAGATGCGAGTTTTCGTCGCTACTTTCGTGTTGTTTTTCCCACGAAAGATGCCCTGCCTCCCGCGCCGGGCCATGCCAGCCTGATCGTCATGGACGCGCCGCCCGAACACGAAAATTGCGCTCCATGGCTTGACATCGCCAGGCTGTTCGCAGGCGCGGGCGTTCATGTGCCCGAAATACTGGCGGAGAATGTCGAGCAAGGCTTGCTGCTCATGTCCGATCTCGGCAGCACGACATATCTCGACAAACTGCGCGCCCCTGAATGCACCCCGACCGCCGCCGCGCATCTTTATGCCGACGCAATAGGCGCGCTGTTGGCCATCCAGGCCGCCAGCCGCCCCGGCGTACTGCCGGAATATTCCGGCGAATTGCTGCGCCGCGAATTGATGCTGTTCCCGGAATGGTACATCGCCCGCCACAAGAACATATCGCTCGACGCCGACGAAGAAGCCGCGTTGATGGATGTTTTCGACAAAATCATAGCCGTTAACCTCTCGGAGCCCCAAGTCTTCGTACACCGCGACTATCACTCGCGCAACCTGATGTACATAGCCGACGGCCTCAACCCAGGAATCATAGACTTCCAGGACGCGGTCTACGGCCCGATCACCTACGATCTGGCATCGCTCCTCAAGGACGCCTACATCGAATGGGAAGAAGACTTCACCCTGGACCTCTTGGCGCGCTACTGGGAAACGGCGCGCAAGCACGGCCTGCCTGTGCGGGCCGACTTCGCCGATTTCCACCGCGACTACGAATGGATGGGCGTGCAGCGCCACATCAAGGTCATAGGCATTTTCGCCCGCCTCGCGCACCGCGACGGCAAGGACGGCTACCTCACCAGCATGCCGCTGCTGCTGCGCTGCCTGCGCAAAGCCTGCGGGCGCTACTGCGAACTCACCCCCCTCCTCAAACTGCTCAACAAGCTCGACCCGGAAGCAACCGGACACGGCTACACCTTCTGATCCAGACCAACACCCATGCTCGAAGCCCTTGGCATCCCAAACATATGGGTCGGCGTAAGCCTCGCGCTAGCGCTTGCCTTCGTACTTGCCTTTGAATTCATCAATGGCTTCCACGACACCGCCAACGCCGTCGCCACGGTGATCTACACCAAGGCGATGTCGCCCTACCGGGCCGTCATGCTCTCGGGCGTGTTCAACTTCCTGGGGGTGTTGCTCGGCGGCGTCGGCGTCGCCTATACGATCGTCCATCTACTGCCTGTCGAACTGCTCATAAACGTCGATACCGGGCGCGGACTGGCGATGGTGTTCTCGCTACTCGCCGCCGCCATCACATGGAACCTGGGCACTTGGTATTTCGGCATCCCCGCCTCCAGTTCGCACACACTGATCGGCTCGATCCTCGGCGTCGGCATGACCAACGCGCTGCTGAACGACCTGTCTGTCGCCCAGGGCGTCAATTGGCACAAAGCACTCGATGTCATCCTTTCGCTGGTCCTGTCGCCGCTGGCGGGCTTCCTGGTCGCGGGACTCATCCTGATCGGGCTGAAACGCTGGCGGCCCATATCCAAAATGCACGCCGTTCCGAAAACCCATGCCCCCCCGGAAATGAGCGCGGATCGTAAACTCAGGAAAAAACCGCCGTTCTGGAATCGCCTCGTGCTCGTGCTGTCCGCCATCGCGGTCAGCTTCGTGCATGG
>JAIRWW010000190.1 GCA_031268685.1 Azoarcus sp. | reverse complement strand
TTTCATGCTCGGACTTCCTTTGTCGCTGCAAACGGCGACACGTCCTTCCCCAGTGCATGGTGTGTTTTTTGCCGTTCGGCGAACGCCGCGATCGGGGGTGTCTCGAGGGTTCGGCGTCGGGCGAACGGCGGGTGCAATCGACCTTCTGCGGGGTGCGGAGGGCGGCCGAAGTTCGACGGGCCATGCGCGAGGGCGCTGCGAGTCCGATCCAGTCAGCCGCCATCCGGGCAGGAGGTCAGACGAGGGAGTCTGATCGTGCGATACCAAGGCGGGCACTCCGCCGCAGCGTTTTTCGAGCCGCCGGGCACCCCTGCCCCGGCTTTTCGGCCAGATGCCGGGGTCGCGTCCATGACAGGCCGCCGCGTCAATGGGTGCGATCTCGATGCGCTTCCCTTTTTGACGCCGGGCGCGGCAGGGATCGATGCTCGCCCGACATTTCCGATCAATGTCGCCGAAACCGCCAATGCTCCACTGGACATGACGGCGGCGGTGGTGGAGGCGACACCCTATTTCATGCGTCCGGCGCGGCAGGCGGCGAGCGATGAATTCGTTTAACGAAACCCTCCAGGAGAGCCTCCCCATGAGAGAACACGCCACGGTCGATATGACGCGGATCGACGCCGATCACGGCTTTTTCGACGAGTTCGAGCAGCCAGACAAGGAGAAGTGGAAGGCGGAAGCCGTCGCCGCGCTAAAAGGCGCGCCGTTCGACAAGGTCCTCTTCACCAAAACCTACGAGGGCCTGACCCTCGAACCGATCTATTGCGCGGAGGACATCGCGGGCCTGCCGCACTTAAAATCCAAGCCGGGGTTCGCGCCCTTCGTGCGCGGCACGCGGCCCAACGGGTTCATCGGAGCGCCGTGGAAGATCAGCCAGGAGCTGACATTGGTCTTCCCCAAGGAATTCAACGAAGAGGCGCGCTACGACCTCGCGCGCGGCCAGACGGCGCTCAATGTCGTGCTCGACCGGGCGACGCGCAGCGGGCAGGATCCGGGCGACGCGGCGGCGGACGACGTGGGGCGCGGCGGCGTCTCGCTGGCGACGCTGGCCGACGTCTCGACGCTTTTTCGCGGCATCGCGCTCGACAAAGTCGCCGTGCAGTGTCATACCGGCGTCACGGCGCTGCCGCTTCTGGCGATGCTGTCCGTGGCCTTGCAGGACAACGACCAGGGAATCAATTATCTCTATGGCCTCGACGGCTGCATCGGCGCCGACCCTCTCGGCGTCCTGGCGACGGAAGGGCGGCTGCCGGTTTCGCTCAAGACCGCCTATGACGGCCTGTACCAGACGACCGCGTGGGCGTTGAAGAAAACGCAGAAGCTCCAGACGATCTTCGTCCAGGGGCATCCCTACCACGACGCGGGCGCGAGTTCGACGGAGGAAGTCGCCTTCGCTCTGGCGACAGCCGTCGAGTATCTGCGCGAGATGATCGGTCGCGGATTGCCGGTCGACCGCGTCGCGCCGCGTATCCGCTTCGGCTTCTCGCTCGGTTCGATTTTCTTCATGGAGATCGCCAAGCTGCGCGCCGCGCGCATCCTGTGGGCGCAGATCGTCGCGGCCTTCGGCGGCTCGCCCGACGCGCAGAAGATGGTCATCCACGCCCGGACTTCCGCGTTCAACAAGACCGTGTTCGACCCCTACGTCAACATGCTGCGCGTGACCAGCGAGGGGTTTTCGGGCGCCGTCGGCGGTGCCGACAGTATGCACCTCGCGCCGTTCGACGAGCCGATCCGCACGCCGGATCGCTTTTCCCGCCGCATCGCGCGCAACGTGCAGGTGATGTTGCAGGAGGAAGCGCGTTTCACCCTGCCGATCGACATGGGCGGCGGTTCCTATACGATCGAAAAGCTGACGCACGAATTTGCCCAGGCGGCGTGGCGCCTCTTCCAGGAGATCGAGAAGAACGGCGGGATGGCCACGGCGCTTGCCGCCGGCACGCCGCAGGCGATGGCCGGCACAACCGCCGCCAAACGCGCGAAGGCCGTCGAGACGCGCAGCGACGTAATCCTCGGCACCAATATGTACGCCAACCTGATCGAGAAGCGGATCGAAGCGCCCCTCGTCGATCGCGCGGCGCTGAAAAAAGCGCGGGCGGAAGAGGCGGCGGCGGATCGGCGCGCGCATCGGTTGTACGCGCTGGGGTTCGATTTGACGCGCATCGAAGCAGGCTTCGCCGGCGAGGGCGACGCGGTTGAGCGGGCGATCGATGCCGTTGTCAGCGGGGCGACGCTGGGCGAAATCTTTGAAGTCCTGGCCGCACTCGACCTCGAGCGTCCGTCGGCGCCGTCGCTCAAGATCGCGCGTCTGGCCGAATCGTTCGAGCGCCTGCGCCAGCAGGTCGAGGCGACTTACGCCGCCGACGGCCGGCGGGTGCGCATCTTCCTCGCCAACCTGGGGCCGATTCCGCAGCACAAGCCGCGCGCCGATTTCTCTCGCGGCTTTTTCGAGGTCGCAGGCTTCGAGGTTCTCGGCAACGACGGGTTCGAGACCGCCGACGCGGCGGCGGAAGCCGCACTTGCCTCGGGTGCGCCGGTCGTCGTGATCTGCTCGACCGACGCGACGTATCCCGATCATGTGCCCGCACTCACGCGGCGCGTCAAGGCGGCGAAGCCGGAGATCACGGTGATCGTCGCGGGCCGGCAGCCGCCGGAAGTGGTAGAAACCTTTAACGCCGCCGGCGTCGATGACTACATCCACGTGCGCGCCAACTGCTTCGAGATCAACCGGAAACTGCACGACAAATACATGGGAGCATGAGATGAGCACCTTCCCGAATTTCAGCGAAATCGCCTATCAGCCGACCGTGCAAACGGTCGACCCGGAGACCTGGGAGAAGGCCGTCGAAGCGCGCATCGGTGGCAAAGCGCCGGTGTGGATGACCAACGAGCAGATTCCGGTCAAGGCGCTCTATACCGAAGACGATACCGCCGGCATCGAGCACCTCGGTTTTTCCGCCGGCATCGCGCCCAACCTGCGCGGCCCGTATCCGACGATGTACGTGCAGCGCCCGTGGACAATCCGCCAGTACGCGGGCTTCTCAACCGCCGAGGAAAGCAACGCCTTCTACCGGCGCAACCTGGCGATGGGGCAGAAGGGCCTGTCGGTCGCCTTCGACCTCGCCACGCACCGCGGCTACGATTCCGACCATCCGCGCGTCGTCGGCGACGTCGGCAAGGCGGGCGTCGCCGTCGATTCGATCCTCGACGCCGAAATCCTGTTCTCCGGCATCCCGCTTTCCGAAATGTCCGTCTCGATGACCATGAACGGCGCCGTGCTGCCGATCCTCGCGTTCTACATCGTCGCCGGGCTGGAGCAGGGCGCGCGGCTCGACCAGCTCTCCGGCACGATCCAGAACGACATTTTGAAGGAGTTCATGGTTCGCAACACCTACATCTACGAACCCAAAGGCTCGATGCGCATCATCGGCGACATCTTCGAATACACCTCGAAGGTCATGCCCAAGTTCAACAGCATCAGCATCTCCGGCTACCACATGCAGGAAGCCGGCGCGACCGCCGACATCGAACTGGCCTACACCATCGCCGACGGCCTGGAATACGTGCGCACCGGCATCGCCGCGGGGATCGACGTCGACAAGTTCGCGCCGCGCCTGTCATTCTTCTGGGCGGAAGGCATGAACCATTTCATGGAAGTCTCCAAGCTGCGCGCCGGGCGCCTCCTGTGGGCCAAGCTCCTGAAGCAGTTCAATCCGAAGAACCCGAAATCGCTGGCCCTGCGCACGCACTCGCAGACGTCCGGCTGGAGCCTGACCGAGCAAGACCCGTTCAACAACGTTGCGCGCACCTGCATCGAAGCGATGGCGGCGACGCTCGGCCACACCCAATCGCTGCACACCAACGCCCTCGACGAAGCGATCGCGCTGCCGACCGATTTTTCCGCGCGCATCGCCCGCAATACGCAAATCTACCTGCAAAGCGAGACGGGCATCTGCAAGTCCATCGACCCGTGGGGCGGCGCGTACTACGTCGAATGGCTGACCGACCAGTTGCGCAAGAAAGCCTGGAACCACATCGTCGAAGTCGAAAAGCTCGGCGGCATGGCTAAGGCCATCGAAACCGGCCTGCCGAAGATGCGCATCGAAGAAGCGGCGGCGCGTCGCCAGGCGCGCATCGACTCGCGCGCCGAACCGAT
>JAIRWW010000189.1 GCA_031268685.1 Azoarcus sp. | reverse complement strand
ACCTGCATGCCCGCCAGGACGCGGCCAAAATCGGCTCCATGATTGCGGTAATGGAACAGGCTGATGTTCCAGTCCGAACGCAGGCGGGAGAGAAAATCGATCAATGCGCCGGGCCGTTCGGGGAAAGTAAAGCGGAAAACCACCTCGTCCCGAGCCTGGGGCGCATGGCCGCCGACCATGTAACGGATGTGCGTCTTGGCCATTTCATTGTCGGTGAGGTCGACAGCGGGTAATTGGTGGCGTTCGAGCAATTCGATGAGGCGCGCAGCCTCGCTGCGGTTATGCACGGTGACACCGACGAAAATATGGGCTTTTTCTGCATCGGCATAGCGGTAGTTGAATTCGGTGATATTGCGCTTGCCGAGCAATTGACAGAACTTGCGAAACGAACCCGGCTGCTCGGGAATCGTCACCGCAAGCACGGCTTCGCGCTGTTCGCCGAGTTCGGCGCGTTCGGCGACGAAACGCAAACGGTCGAAATTCATGTTTGCGCCCGAAGCGACGGCGACCAGGCTTTTATCGCGCAGTTTGTGGCGCTGCGCATACTCTTTGGCCCCGGCTACGGCAAGCGCCCCGGAAGGTTCGAGAATCGAACGGGTATCTTCAAAGACATCCTTGATCGAAGCGCAAATAGCGTCGTTATCGACTTCGACGATTTCATCGACGTACTGCTGGCAAAGCCGGAAAGTTTCGTCGCCGACGCGCTTGACGGCGGTGCCGTCGGCGAAAAGGCCGACCTGTTCCAGTGTGACCGGGTAGCCTGCGGCGAGCGATTGCGCCATAGCGTTGGCGTCATGGGTTTCGACCCCCACGATTTTCGTGTCCGGGCGCAGGCGCTTTATGTAGGCCGCCACGCCAGCGGCGAGACCGCCGCCGCCGATTGCACAGAACACGGCATGGATGGGCTGCGGATGAGCGCGCAGGATTTCCATGCCTATCGTGCCTTGCCCGGCGATGACTTCGGGATCGTCATAAGGATGGACGAAAGTGAGCCTGTCGCGTTTTTCAAGCTCGATGGCGTGCGTATACGCATCGGAATAGGACTCGCCCGCCAGTTCTACCTCGCCGCCGCGCGCCCGTACCGCGTCGATTTTGATTTGCGGTGTAGTGGCGGGCATGACGATTACCGCCCGCACGCCCAGCTTTTGCGCCGACAGCGCCACGCCTTGCGCATGGTTGCCTGCAGAAGCGCAGATTACCCCGCGCCTGAGCGCCGCAACCGGAAGGTTCGCCATCTTGTTGTAAGCGCCGCGCAGCTTGAAACTGAAAACCGGCTGCATGTCCTCTCGTTTGAGATACAGCCGGTTGTGAATGCGGCTCGAAAGATTGGCCGCGAGATCGAGCGGCGTTTCTACAGCGACATCATATACCCTGGCATTGAGAATGCGTTCCAGATAATCGGGCGCGGGGGCCATGATGGATGTTCCTCGGAATCCTTTGTTATTTACCGCAAAGATGCCCGAGGGTAGCAGTCGTTGCGGGGTACGGCAAGAGTGCCGGGAAGCTTGTGCGAGAGCTGCCGGGTTCAGGCGCTGCCGAGTATGCGTCCGCTGCCCGTCGGGCGCGAGTGTCCGCCCGCATCGTAGAGTGGCGGCTGGTCGGCGGCGGAGAGCAGCACGGACAGGGCGGCCTGGTTGTGCTGCATGCGTTCGGCGATCAAACGGCCATTGATGGCGTTGTGCGCGCGCGCCTGTGCGGCGAGCGCGAGCGCCTCGTCCCAACGCGCGAGCACTTTCGGCAGTTTGCCGCAAAACGTGCGCAGCGCTGCATCGTCGTTGGCAAAACCGCAGCGCGCCAGGAGTGTCGCTCGATCATCGTGCAGGCGTTGCAGTTGGCGGTAGCGCTCGTTCTTTTCTTCGGTCAAGGGCTGTAGCCCATCAGTGTCGCCGGAGATCAGCAAGGATTTTTCGCGTTCGATGAGATCGAGAAATTCCTTGAGCTGGCTTGCCTCGGCCTCGATCAGTAAAGCAAGGCGCTGGAGTTCGACAGGGGAGGGAGTTTGCATGGCGGCACCGGAAGAAAAAATGGAAACGGACAAGGCGTCTTGTGGAAAGCTCTCTGCGTAATTCCGTTCACTCCGAGTCTGCCCAAGGGTATTTCCCGTGGAATCATGGGCTTCGACAGACTCAGCCTGAACAGAGGGCGTGTTCAGAGCTTCCCAAGCATTATCCGTGCCACAGCAGGCGCGGCGAGTAGGCGAAAAAAGGCGGGAATTGCGCTACTGCCTCGCAATTCCCGCCGTGGCCGGCTGCTATTTAGAAACGGCCGGCCTGGCTATCGAGCATTTGCCGTACCTCGGCAAGCAATCCATCGGCAATACGGTTGGCGTCGATCTGAAAGCGGCCATCGCGGATGGCCTGTTTTATTTCTTCTATGCGGCCGCTATCGACTTTCGGCGTTTCTGCCAGCGCAGCCTCGGCTTTTTGCAAAGTCGAAGCAAGCGACGACAACTGTACGTTTTCCCCTGTGTTGGATTTGGGCGCCGAACTTGGGCGCAAGTGCGCCTCGTTGACATGGGTGGGACCAAGCGGCTTGCCCAGACTCTCGATTTTCATGATGTGAACTCCGGGGAAAAGAATGGAGAGAGTGTTTCATGCTACGGCGGAGAATGGAAAAACTTTAGCGCGCCAGGAAAAAAACGGCAGCCTGTTTTTTTCGCGCCTTATCTTCCATCATCAGTTGGCGACTTCCACAGTCCCGTCGGTGCGTGCCGTGCCCGTGACTACACGGTTGTCCGGCAGCCGCACCCTTACAGCCTCGCCCGGCGCGGCGGAATTCAGGGCGCGTCCCGAGTTCGATACCTGAAAACCGGCGCCGTGGCTGAAAATGCTCACTTCGCTGCCTTGCCGCACGGCGGCGGGCGTGCGCAGCATCCTGGTTTGCAATGGACTGCCCTGGGCGAGCGCATGGCGTGCGTGGCGGCCTGACGCCTGGCTGGGATCGGTGAGCACATCGCCTGGCAGGGCGGCCAGATCGCCGCGCCGGAGGCCAAGATCGCCGGGGCCGACGATCTGCCCGGCGCGCAGGGGGCGGACGGTCACAACATAATCGGCGGTCGCTTTCACCCTTGCCTGAAGATAAACCGACCACGCCACCGGCCCTTCGCATCGGATACCGATGCTGAAAGCCCCCCAGGGGCGTGTCGACGCGGGCAGAAAAGCGGACAGCGCTTCGCAGGGCGGGAGCTGGTTGGCGGGGTCGAGCGGCCCGACCTCGACGGCGATATCTCCGGCAAGCCCCCGCGTCTGCGCCGCGATGAAAGCGCGGGCGGCAGTTTCGACGGGTTCTGGCGGCTGCTGCGCGGCAAGGTTTGCCGCGGCGGCAAACGCTGCAAATGCGGCAAGCCAGCGAAACAGAAGCGCTACCGGCAGGGCTGGCGCAACAGAGGCCATGCCGCCCTTTTTTGCCCTG
>JAIRWW010000236.1 GCA_031268685.1 Azoarcus sp. | reverse complement strand
GCTTCACCACGCCCCTGGCGCCCGATCTCGCCGCCGACCTGCACGGCAGCGGGCCGTCGGTCGACGTGCGCACGCTGCGTTACCGCCTGCATCTTTGCTTCGGCGACGAAATGCGGGAGACCGTCGTGCGCATTCCCGTCGCCCGCCTGATCCGCGACGGCGAACGGGTACGGCTCGAACATGGCTTCCTGCCACCGCTCCTCGACATCCACGCCGCGCCCGCGCTCGCCAGCCTGCTGCGCGACGTGCGCGATGTGCTGCTCTCTCGCGCCCGGCAACTGGAAGAATTCAAGATGGTCGGTGGCGAGATCACCAAGGGACAGGACAATACCACCAGCTTCTACGGCGTGACGCTCTTCGCCATCCTGGGCGTCATCTCGCGCAACGTGCCGGAACTCGACCAACTGCTCGTCGCGCCGCGCGCGCATCCCTGGCCCGCATTTCTGCTGCTTGCCCGGCTGGTTGGGGAACTCTCCGTCTTTTCCCCCACGCTTACCCCGCTGGGCGAAACGCCGCAAGGCGAGCACGCCGTGCCGCCCTACGATCACGAACATCCCTACGAGTGCTTCGCCGCCGCAGCAAGCGTCATCATCCGGCTCGTCGATTCACTCGTCGTCGGCCCCGATTTCTCGCTCACGCTGGAAGCACGCGATGGTCTCTGGCATACGCTGATGCCGCAATCGGCGCGTAACAACTCCTACGGCTACTGGCTGCTCCTGCGCTCACAGACCGAAGCCCTCGCCGACAAAGCCGTCGCGTTCGGCAAGCTCGCGCCGTCGAACAAGCTGCCCGGTATCGTCGCGCGCGCCCTGCCCGGTATCCGCCTCATGCGCGCCGACGCGCCGCCAGTGGGTCTGCCCCGGCGCAAGGACACAGCCTATTTTCAGATCGACCAGAGCGATCCTCTGTGGAAGGAGGCTCTGCAGGATGGCGAGATCGGTTTCTTTCTGCCGGAGGCTCCGCCCGATCTGTGGGCGCAGCTGGCCATCATTCGCAAATAGGAAATCCCTGTGGAAAATCGCTTCTTTCCGCTCATGAGTCGTGCCAGAAGTCTGGCTGGTGAGTCCGCTCTGCCGCTCTCCGAAATCCGGCAAACGCTCTTCGCGCTCGCCGAGGAAGAGCGGGAAACGCCGGTCGCCGCATCGGTGCCCACAAGGGAGGAGCCAATGCGCCCGGAGGCCGGGTTTGACACCGCCCCCGATTTTCCCCGTTGCCGCTTGGCGGTTTACGCCTGGGTGGACGAAACCCTGCTGAACGCCGCGAGGCCGGATGCCGCCGCATGGACGGCGATGAGTCTGCAACACGCCTTTTTCCAGACTTCTGAAGCCGGGACACTGTTTTTCACGCACCTCGGCGAGCTGCTGGATCGGCTCCTGCCGCTCGCCGACGACGCTGCTGTCGAAAAAGCAGGCGCCCCCGACTGGCTGGTGAGCCAGCTGGAAGCTGCTGCCCCGTTGCGGCGGGAAACCTCCCCCGCCCGCCGCGAACTGGACGTTTATGCGCTTTGCCTCCTGCTCGGTTTTCGCGGGCGTTATTTCGACGCACCGGAGTTTTGCGAACGGTTGCGACAGGCGGCGCGGAAAATCCTGACGAACAGCGAGGGAATCCGGTCGGCCCGCGCGCATTCCCAAGGCCGCAGGTGGCGGATGGACAAGCCGCTGCCGCCCGCGCTGGAATGGCTGCTCTACGCGCTCTTGCCGCTTGCGGCCACCCTCCTGTTTGGGTTTTACTGCGCCGATTTGCTGGTAGACCTTCCCCGCATCAGGTACTGAAGCGAAAACGACGAGACAGTCAAAATGAAAAGACAGAAGACAGAGGAGCATTTAGTGTTCGGTATCTTGTATTGGGCGCTTTTGCGGATGTTTTCAGTGGCGGGGCACTGGAAACCGACCCTCTTTCTTTCTGTCCTCTGTCCTCGGTCTTTTACCGGGTCCTCATGCCTGCTTCATGCGTCGTGGGTTATGCCCTGCGCGGCGGAGCAACTGACATGAAGTTTCTGGGAACCCTCCTGAAATTCCTGCTGTGGTGCCTCCTCATCCTCGTCCTGCTGGCGGGGTTGACCGCGCTGGCCTGGTGGATGCGTTGGCCGATGTTCACGGGCGTCTTCGTCGTGGCGGGCTTGGCCGGCGCGCTGCTCCTCTTTTTCGCCGGACGTTCCCTATGGCGCCTGCGCAACAAACGCCATTTCGTCCAGACCGCGCTCGCGGGGCTGGAAACGGAGGCGCCGCCCGAAACGGCCCGGTCGACGCCGCTGGAGACCCGCTGGAACGCGCTCTTTCTGCACGACCGCGCGCGGGGGGAAAAACTCATCGACCCGCGCGATTTCATCGAACGCACCTGGTACGTCGCGCTCGACGCCACAGGCGCGCTCTCGCCGCTCTTTGCCGAGAACAAAGCCCATTGGGACGCCGCGCAACCCATCGCCCGGTACGATTTCTCGAAAACCACGCTCCTGCATTGCCAGGCGGCCGCCCTGGGCGGGTCGGAAGACTCGGAAAACCGGGAAGAACTGCTTACGCTGATGGCGCGCGACCTGAAAAAAGGCGCACTTTCCGGCATCGTACTGCTCGTCTCCGCCAAAGACATGCTCGCGCGCGGCGAGCAAAACCTGCACGAAGAAGGCTACGCGCTGCGCACCCATCTCTACGAACTGATGGCGGCGCTGAACCGCAATCTGCCGATCGTCGCCTTGGTCGAAGGCTTGGATCGCCTGCCAGGCGGAGGCGATCTCTTCGCCCGGACGAGTGTGGCGGAAGACTGGCGGGGGTGCTTCTTCGCGGAAGACGTTGCCCGTCCGGGACAAGAAGCCGCCACGACGGCGGAAGCGGCCCTGCGCGAGCACCTCTACGACGACCTCGTGAGCGGCCCGCCCCCGGCCAAGGACGAGCTTGCCTGCCTGGAACAGATTCGCGCGTTGGGTGAAAAGCTCGATACGCTCTTCGTGAGCCTGCTCGAAGAAGCGCCCCGGCACGACGCCCTGGTGCTGTCCGGCGTGTTCTTCTGTCCGTCCGAAACCGAGACGTCTGTCCCCGCGCCGGAGGCTGTCGGGCCGGAAAGCGCGCGGACGCCTTCCGGCTACGCAGGCAGGAATCTGCCGCACGCCGTGCTGGCCCGTTTCTTCTCACGTACCCTGCCCGCCGGCGGTGCGTCGGCGCGCGCGCTCACCGGGCGCTTCGCCGTGTATTCCACCGGCTGGATCGTCGGCATGAGTGCGTGGTTCCTGCTCCTGATCGCATTCTGCGGTCTGATGGCCGCTGGCACGCTCTATCAGAAGCGCGCACTCGTCACGCCGCCGCAGGACGTTGACACGCTCGCTGCCGCCTCGCCCGAAATCGTTTCCCTCTATCGGCAACTCCGCGCCATCGAACAACTGGACGACGCCGAACGACGCTGGCTACTGCCGTTTTTCAGCCTCGACGTGATTGGCGACGCGAGCCGGGAAGAAAAGGCAGAATTCACGCGGCATATGTACGGCAAACTCCTGCCGCCCTTGGTCGCAAATCTGCAAAAGATCCTGGACGACGTCAAGGCGGAGGGCTATACCGAGCGCCAGCACGCCGCGCTCACGCAGTTGGGCTGGCTTTCCAACGCGGTGGTCGAACGCCTGAGAAAAGGCAGAACCACGGTGCCCAACATCTTTTTCCCGCTGACGAGCCAGGAAGGCTGGAATACCGCGGACAGCGAGATCATCCGCGCGGGCCTCAACTGGACGCAGAATCCCGAGCAGTTGCGCCTGCTCTCGGTGGAAGTGGGGGACATCATCGCCCGCTTCATCAACGATCATTTCCAGGTATTTTCCGAATCCGTGATCGAGTATTACAACAGCACGAACATCGACCGACAGATTTGCCTGTCGCAATACTGGCCGCACTTGGCGGCCAACGGCGAAGAGGATTTCTGCATCCCCGCGTATTACACGGCGGCGAGTTACGAACTGAATTCCGTCTTTTTCGGGCAATTCCTGGAAGTCCCCGATGAAACGGACGGTCATGTGATGCGCTTTACGGATTCCCGCCATGCGGTGAGCGACGCGAGAATCCGCCGCTTGTTCGACGCTTACCTCAAGCAATACGCCGAATACTGGCAGACCTTCGCGCAAAAATTCAGCGAAGTCGCGGTCAGCGTGGAGGAAGACGAGGTCTACGCCCCCTTCCTCACGTCCACCAACTTATTGCAGACACCGCATTTTCGCCTGATTCAGCGCATGAGCCGTGAACTCGATCCGCTCAGGAACGCCAATCCGCCCCCGCCCTGGCTCGAAGACGCGCACCTGTTCGAGGTCATGTACACCGTCGCGCTGGAAGGTTATGCCCAAAAAGACCCGGCGGCCTGGCATACGCTGCTCGTCGCCGGCGCGCACATGCCGGACGTGCTGAAAACCCTGTGGGAAAAGGCCGACAACCGCGAGCACATGGGTGAAATCTACGACGGCATCATGGGCATGACGCTCTATTTTTCGTCCGTGCGCGAAATCTTCGACACGCTGAAGAATCCCGCGCTGTCGCTTTCGCTTGCCCGCGCCCACTTCGGGGGCAAGGACGCGGAAACCCTGCAAAAAAGCCCTTATACCCAGGCCAAGGATCACCTCGGTGTTGCGCTCAAGCTGTTTGCCCATTCCGACATGCCGCGAAA
>JAIRWW010000199.1 GCA_031268685.1 Azoarcus sp. | reverse complement strand
ATGCGGTAAGTATTGGGCTTGAGTTCGAGGTTGTCGCGGATATGCACGGGCGAAGCAAGAAACCCCACGTCTTGCGCGAACTTTTTGCGCAGGCCGCGTATGCGGCGCAAAAGCTCGCCGTTTTGCCCTTTGTCGACCATCGGAATCAGGCGGTAGCCCACTTCAAGGCCGAGCACATCGACGAGGCCGACATCTTTCCAACTGGCTTCCTGTGCTTCGACGGCCTGTGTTTCGGCTTCGATTTCCTCTTCGGGCGGCGGCATCTCCGCGCCCGCCGCCTGCCGTTTTGCACGCATCCACGCCAGCGCGCCTATCGCGGAAGCAAACATGAGGAATACCAGGTTGGGCATGCCCGGAATCAGGCCCAGCACGCCGACGATGACGGCGGTCAAGCTGAGCACCTGAGTATTGTTGAAGACTTGCCCCAAGACTTGTGCGCCGATGTCTTCGCCGTCTCCCACCCGCGATACGACAAGACCTGCGGCTACCGAGACGATGAGCGAGGGAATCTGCGCCACCAGACCGTCGCCGATGGTAAGAATGGTGTAGGTATGGGCGGCATCGGCAAACGCCATGTCGTGCTGGGCCACGCCGACGAAAAGCCCGCCGAGGATGTTAATGAGCAGGATGAGAATGCCCGCGACGGCGTCGCCACGCACGAATTTGGAAGCGCCGTCCATGG
Organism: Azoarcus sp.; assembly: GCA_031268685.1. Classification (GTDB taxonomy): domain Bacteria; phylum Pseudomonadota; class Gammaproteobacteria; order Burkholderiales; family Rhodocyclaceae; genus WRNU01. The sequence continues at coordinate 2,080 of JAIRWW010000199.1, read as the reverse complement.
CGCCGAAAAAGTCGGACTCCTGCGCAACTTCCTTGCGGCGCTGCTTGGCGGTTTTTTCGTCGATCAGTCCGGCGTTCAGGTCGGCATCTATCGCCATCTGCTTGCCGGGCATCGCATCCAACGTAAAGCGCGCGCTAACTTCGGCAATCCGCCCCGCGCCCTTGGTGATGACAACGAAGTTGATGACGGTGAGAATCACAAACACCACGATCCCCACGGCGGTATTGCCGCCGACGAGAAACTGTCCAAATGCCTCAATGACCTTGCCCGCGGCATCCGTGCCGCCATGTCCGGAGAGCAGGACGATTCGGGTCGAAGCAACGTTGAGCGAGAGCCGCAGCAAGGTTGTCACGAGCAGCACCGTGGGAAAAGCGGAAAAATCCAGCGGTTTTCTCGCATACATCGCCACAAGCATCACCATGATCGAAACCGCGATATTGAACGTGAAGAACACATCGAGCAGGAACACAGGCAAGGGCAACACCATCATCGCCAGCACCATGACGATGAAAAGCGGCGCGGCCAGCGATCTCAGGAGCGCGGAAGTGAAAATCCGGCGGACGTTCAAAAAGTTTTCTGTGGCCATGGCAAAAATCAGCCCTCAGGCGGCGGCCCTGGGTCGAACCCATCGGGCACCGGAAAATCGACGGGCGGCGCGGGCGGCAGTTCGCCGGCGGCCATTGCCTCGTTGAGTTGGTAGACATACGCCATGACCTCGGCCACAGCGGTAAACAAAGCAGTAGGAACGGCCTGTTGCAATTCGCAATGCCTGTAGAGCGCACGCGCCAGCGCAGGCGCTTCCAGCAGGGCGACGGCATGCTCGCGCGCTATTTCGCGGATTGCCAAGGCTTGTTCGCCACGCCCCTTGGCAACGACAATGGGCGCGGCCATATTCCCGGCGTCGTAGCGAAGCGCCACGGAAAAATGTGTCGGGTTCGTCACCACCACATCGGCCTTCGGCACCTCGGCCATCATCCGATGCCGCGCCATCTCGCGCTGCATGGCGCGGATGCGGCCCTTGACTTGCGGATCGCCTTCCTGCTCCCTGTTCTCGCGCTTGACTTCCTCTTTCGTCATGCGCAGATTCTTGTGGTATTGCCACAATTGAAACGGCACATCGAACAGTGCAAGCAGCCCCAGGCTGGAGACGATCAAAAGCGCGATCCAGATCACCGTACTTGCGAAATCGGCTATCGCCAGCGGCAGCGGCTCGGTCAAAAAATCGAAAAGGTGCTCGCGATTGCGCCACAGCACCAGCGTGCCCACGCCGCCGATGAGCGCCGCCTTCATCACCGCCTTCAGCATCTCGGCAAGGCCGTGCATCGAAAACATGCGCTTGATGCCCTTCAAGGGATTCAGGCGGTCGAGCTTCAAGCCCAATACATTGGGCGCGAGCAAAAACCCGCCCAAAGCAAGCGGCGAAGCCACCGCCGCCACCATGAGCGCGGCGAAAAGCGGCATCAAGGTCAATAACGCCCCACCGAGCAGCATCTGCAAAAAATTGACGATCCCCATGCCCGTCTGATCGAACACCAGCGCGCGGTCGAACGAAAAAGCCTGACGCAACACCCCGAGGAGCCGCTCGCCCATCCATCCTCCGAGCAGCCACAGAAAAAGCACTCCCGTCATCGTGACCAGGAAAGTCGACAACTCCCGCGACTGCGGAACCTGGCCCTCCTCGCGGGCCTGTTGCAATCGTCGGCCTGATGCCGGTTCGGTCTTGTCCTGATCGCTGTCTTCAGCAGCCACGCTAGGCTCCGCAAACCGTCCGCGCCTTTTCCGACGCCGACGCAAAACGACATGGCGGCATTATCGCCGCCGCCCATGGCAGCCATGGCCGGATGTGGGCGGGAAAGCAGCGCCATTTCGGCGCTCTCGGAATCAACCCCTGGCCTCTTCGTCCGCAAGAGGCGTGCGGATTACCGAGTTAGCGATGCCGAAATTGACCAAGAGGCGGCAAGTCCTATATAGTGCGCAGTCTTTCCGATGGAGATGTGGCCGAGAGGTCGAAGGCACTCCCCTGCTAAGGGAGCATGCGGGCAAAACCTGCATCGAGGGTTCGAATCCCTCCGTCTCCGCC
>JAIRWW010000191.1 GCA_031268685.1 Azoarcus sp. | reverse complement strand
CTGGGCCGCAACGATGCCGGGCGCGTGGCGGCCACAGGCACGGTCAAAGTTACCGAACGTTTCATTGTCGAACGTTATTCACATGTGATGCACCTCGTCTCCAATGTCGAAGGGCGGCTGGCCGCCGGGCTGGATGCTTTTGATGTGCTGCGCGCGGCTTTTCCCGCGGGTACCGTATCGGGCGCGCCCAAGGTGCGGGCGATGGAAATCATCGATGAACTGGAGCCGGTCAGGCGCGGTCTTTATGCGGGCGCGGTGGGCTATATCGGCTTTCACGGCGACATGGATCTGGCCATTGCCTTGCGCACGGCCATACTCAAGGACGGCCAGCTTCATGTCCAGGCTGGCGCTGGACTCGTCGCCGATTCCGATCCCGATACCGAATGGGAGGAGACGCAAAACAAGGCCCGCGCCATGCTGCGCGCGGCGGAAATGGCTGAAGGCGGTCTCGATACGCAGCTCTGAACTGGAGCGGAATTGACGATAGCCTTGCTGCCGTTGTCTTGTGCGGGCGGAAGAAGGGCGCGCCTCCGCTATAATCGAACACTTTCGTTATTTCCGAGTGCCATGAGCGCCGATATCAAGATTCTGCTAGCCGATTTGATCCGCAACGCTCTCGGGAGCGTGGCGCCAGAGCATGCCGGTACGCCTGTTTTGCTGGAGCGCCCGAAGCAGGCGGGGCACGGCGATTTTGCAAGCAGTATCGCTTTGCGGCTCGCCAAGACACTGAAGCGCAATCCCCGTGAACTGGCGGCTTTGCTGCTCGCCGAGTTGCCGTCTTCAGAATGGGTGGAAAAGGCCGAGGTGGCGGGCGCTGGTTTCATCAATTTCACGCTCGCGGCGGCAGCGAAGACGGCTGTTGTGAGCAAGGCGCTGACGCAGGGCGAAGATTGGGGGCGCGGCGCGGCCAGGGGCGCGAAGGTGCTGGTGGAGTTCGTGTCGGCCAATCCGACGGGTCCCTTGCATGTCGGGCACGGGCGCGGCGCGGCTTATGGCGCTTCGCTTGCCGAGGTGCTGGCCTTTGCCGGTTTCGAGGTGAGCCGCGAATATTATGTGAATGACGCCGGGCGGCAGATGGATATCCTGGCGTTGTCGACGTGGCTGCGTTATTTGGCGCTTTTCGGGGTAGAGATCGACTTCCCGCCCAATGCCTATCAGGGCGTTTACGTGACGGAAATGGGCCGGTCTTTGCGCGATGTGCACGGCGACCGCTTCGCGCGGACAAGCGCCGCCGAACTGCTTGCCGGTACGCCGGGTCTGCCGTCCGCCGGGCGCGACGACAAGGCGGGCAAGGCGCAGTGCGAGCAACACCTGGATGCGCTGATCGTCAATGCTAAACGGCTTCTTGGCGAGGATTACCAGTGGGTGCATGGCTTTGCGCTCAACGAGCAGCTTGGCGACGGGCGCGAAGATTTGCAGGAATTCGGCGTGCGTTTCGACAAGTGGTTTTCGGAGCGCGGGCTGTTCGATACCGGCCTCGTGGAGCGCGCCGTAGAGCGGTTGGAGAAAGAGGGCCACGTCTATGAGCAGAACGGCGCGCAGTGGTTTCGCTCCACGGCTTTCGGCGATGAAAAGGATCGCGTGCTGCGGCGTGAAAACGGCATTTACACGTATTTCGCCTCCGATATTGCCTATCACCTCAACAAGTACGAGCGCGGTTTCGACCGCATGATCAATGTATGGGGAGCCGATCATCATGGCTATGTGCCGCGCGTCAAGGGCGCGGTTGCGGCCATGGGCCTTGATCCGGCGCGGCTGGATGTAGCTTTGGTGCAGTTCGCGGTGCTGTATCGCGCCGGGCAGAAGACTTCGATGTCGACGCGTTCGGGCGAGTTCGTCACCTTGCGCGAGTTGCGCAACGAGGTTGGCAACGATGCCTGCCGTTTTTTCTATGTGCTCAGAAAGAGCGACCAGCATCTCGACTTCGATCTCGACCTCGCCAAGAGCCAGAGTAATGACAATCCTGTGTATTACGTGCAGTATGCGTATGCACGTGCGAGTTCTGCGCTGAGAAAATGGGGAGGCGATGCGCGGGCCTTGCGGACGGCGGGCCTGGACTCCTTGCGCAGCGAACGCGATTTGGGATTGTGTGCTCGCCTGTCGGTTTTTCCCGAGGTGGTACAGACGGCGGCCGAAGATTACGCGCCGCATCAGGTGGCCTTCTATTTGAAGGAACTGGCGGCGGATTTTCATGGCTGGTACAACGCCGAGCGCATGCTGGTCGAAGATGAGGCGGTCAGTCTGGCGCGTCTGGCGCTGGCCGGGGCCGTCCGGCAGACCTTGGCCAATGGGCTGGCGCTTTTGGGCGTGTTGGCGCCCGAGACGATGTGAGGACAGCGGCTTGTGCCGCTCTAGAAACGGAATCAATGGAGTTTTTCTCGTGAATCGCAGACGCAGTATTTCTGGTGGGCCGTCGCGCAGCCGTGGCGGGACCATCATGGGCATTTTTGTGGGTATGGTCCTGGGGGCTTGCATAGTTGCTGGCGCGGCGTGGTTTTTCAGCATCCGCGGCGCATCGACCGGTGCGCCCTCCACCGCGGCAAAGCCATCGCAGGAGGAGCCGACTGTGGCCTCCCTGCCGGGCAAGCCGGGCGACAAGCCCGTGGAGAAACCTGATTTCACGTTCTTCAATACCTTGCCCAAGGGCGAAAGCGCGCCGGTGACGCAGCCCGCTGCGGCAGAGCCGCAAAATCCGCCGCAGACGCCCGTTGCTGCTGCGCAGAAGCCCCAGGAGAAGACGGTTTATCTGCAATTGGGCGCGTTTGAAAATGCCGAGCAGGCTGACGATCTCAAGGCGCAGTTATTGTTGATGGGGCTGGAACCAGTCACGCAGCGGGCGCAGTTGCCCGACGGACGAGTGGTGCATCGCATCCGCGTCGGCCCGTTCAACGACCAGGAAGACGTGAAGGCCATGCGCGCCCGTTTGTCGTCGAACGGCTT
>JAIRWW010000182.1 GCA_031268685.1 Azoarcus sp. | reverse complement strand
CGCCGGGCGGCTTTCCCATCTTTTTTCGCCGGATGGGCCGCTTGCATCCGCCATTCCGGGATTTCGCCCCCGCGCCCAGCAGGCCGAAATGGCCGTGCGCATCGGCGAGGCCATTGTCGGCAATCGCGTACTGGTAGCCGAAGCCGGAACAGGGACAGGCAAGACTTTTGCCTATCTGGCCCCCGCGCTGTTGTCGGGCGGCAAGCTTATTGTGTCGACCGGCACAAAGACTTTGCAGGATCAATTGTTCAACCGCGACCTGCCGATTATGCGCGCCGCGCTCAAAGTGCCGGTCTCGATTGCGCTGCTCAAGGGGCGGGCCAATTATGTTTGCCCATATCATCTGGAGCGCAATCGCCGCGATGGGCGCTTTCTCACCGCCCAGGATGCAGCGGACATGCGCGCTATTGCCCGTTTCGCGCAGATGGCGCACAGCGGAGACAAAGCCGAATGCGTTGAGGTGCGCGAGGATTCAGGCGCATGGGCGGCGGCGGTTTCGACGCGGGACAATTGCCTCGGGCAGGACTGCCCCAAGGTCAAAGAATGTTTCGTGATGCGGGCGCGGCGCGCGGCCATGGACGCCGACGTGGTGGTGGTGAACCATCATCTTTTCTTCGCCGATCTCATGTTGAAGGACGAAGGCATGGGCGAATTGCTGCCGAGTTGCAATACCGTGATCTTCGACGAGGCGCACCAACTGCCGGAAACCGCGAGCCTCTTTTTCGGCGATAGCGTGTCGACGGCGCAAGTGCTGGAATTGGCCCGCGATACCCGTTCCGAAACCGTAGCGGCGGCGCGCGATTGCGTGCCGCTGATCGACGAGACACGCGCGCTTGAAAAAGCGACAAAAGATTTGCGTCTGGTTTTCGGTGCCGAACCGGCAAAATTTTCGGCGGCGCAAGCCATGCGGCGGGAAGCATTCGACAAGCAAACCGCGGCGCTGGCCGAAGCAATCGCCCGCCTCGCCGCCATTCTCGAAACACAGGCCGAGCGATCCGAGGGTCTGGCGAATTGCCTGCGGCGCACACAGGAATTGGGGGAGCGGCTCGACCGTTGGCGCAAGCCCGGCGACCAGGGGACGATTTGCTGGGTCGAAGCTTTTTCGCATGCGCTCGTACTCAATGCCACGCCGCTCGACGTAAGCAGCGTGTTCCGGCAACAGTTCGCCGGGCATCCGCGTGCCTGGATTTTTACTTCGGCTACATTGGCGATCGGCGCCGATCTCGGCCATTACTGCCGGGAAATCGGGCTAACGGGGCTGGAGCCGCCGCCGCTGACCGGCGTATGGGGCAGTCCTTTCGATTATGGCGAGCAAGCGCTGCTTTACGCGCCTGCCGGTATGCCCAACCCCAATTCCCCGCTTTATGCCGAAGCCGTGGCGAAAATCGCCTTGCCCCTGATCCGCGCTGCCCACGGACGGACATTCGTGCTCTGCACCTCGCTCAAAGCTATGCGGCGCATCCATGAATTGCTTGCGGCTGCCTTGGAGCAGGATGAAGAAAAGCTGCCCTTGCTCTTGCAGGGAGAAGGCTCGCGCAGCGAATTGCTGGACCGTTTCCGCCGCCTGGGCAATGCCGTACTCGTGGCGAGCCAGAGCTTTTGGGAAGGCATCGACGTGCCGGGAGATGCGCTCTCGCTGGTCGTCATCGACAAGCTGCCATTCGCGCCGCCCGACGACCCGGTACTTGCCGCCCGCGTCGAACACATGGAAAAGCAGGGTTTGAGTTCTTTTCTGCATCACCAGTTGCCGCGCGCGGTCATCAGCATGAAGCAGGGCGCTGGACGCCTCATCCGGAGCGAACATGATCGTGGCGTGCTGTGCATTTGCGACCCGAGGATGATCGACAAATCCTATGGCAAGGCGATATGGCGCAGCCTGCCGCCGATGCGGCGCACCCGTGTCCTGGATGCGGCGACGGCATTTCTCGAAAACCTGCCGCCGCCGCGCGCGGTAGGCTAGCGGGCAGCGGATGAAAGTGGCTGCAAGCATGACGGAGATAACTCTTAAAACAACAGCTTAGAAAAATTTGTTCACCCGATTGCTCCGAGACTTGCCAAAACTTGTTGCTCTGAACGTTTTGTTTTGTTACAGTGCGCGCCGCGCTGGAGGTGGCGGTTCAAATTTGTTGGTTCGGACTTGCCAAAACTTGTTGCTCTGGACGTTTTGTTTTGTTACAGTGCGCGCCGCACTGGAGAGTAGCTGTTCTTGGTGTGCTGCTGCGGCAAATGCTGTGTGATCTGAGGCATTGATCCTTAGATCGGGAAGTGGGGTATTTTGGAGGTATCGTAAAAGATATTCCGTTGGAATTTCCCTGTTTTCATGTAGTTGGCTGGAATGTTTGAATCTGATCGGCTCCATTAGGGAAGTTTGGTGCGCGAGAGGGTGTTTTTGTATCGAGATGCCGGACATGGGCAGTAAATCTGTTCATATCCGGCCTCTTGCGAGGCGGTTCTTTAACAAAACGGAAGAAGTCATGCGGTCATTGGAAGATGACTGCATGGGTTGTGTGATTGCATTCAAGGGCGTATGCAAGTCAGCGATACGTCCTTGCACAAACGAGTTCGAGCCTGTAATGGAGTGCTTTAGGGGAAACTCTG
>JAIRWW010000111.1 GCA_031268685.1 Azoarcus sp. | reverse complement strand
TACGATCCGCGCCGGTAGCGGCGGGCGGGCGATTGGCCTGCGGGCAGATATGGATGCGCTGCCGATTGCCGAATCCAATAGCTTTGCGCACCGGTCCTTGCATGAAGGCCGTATGCATGGCTGTGGCCACGACGGCCATGTAGCGATGTTGTTGGGTGCAGCAAGGCTGCTTGCCGAAAGGCGCGATTTTGACGGCACGGTTCATCTGATCTTTCAGCCGGGCGAGGAGGGGGCGGGCGGTGCGCGGGCGATGATCGAAGATGGTCTGTTCGCGCGCTTTCCAATGGAGGCGGTGTACGGCATGCACAACTGGCCGGGTCTTCCCGCCGGGCATTTCGCGGTGCATGCGGGGCCGGTTATGGCGGGCACCGACCGCTTCGATATCCACATCGAAGGCGTGGGCGGTCATGCGGCGATGCCGCATCTGGCAGCAGATCCCGTGCTTGCGGGAGCGGCTCTGGTGCAGGCGGTGCAGAGCATCGTGGCGCGCTCGCTCGATCCGCTCGATGCCGCTGTGGTGTCGGTGACGTGTTTTCATGCCGGAGATACTTTCAATGTGCTGCCTGGATGCGCGGAACTCTCCGGCACTTTGCGCAGTTTTTCGGCGGCGGTGCGAGAAATGGCGCTCGACCGGCTGCGTGTCTTGTGCGCGGGAATTGGCGATGCCTTTGGTGTGAAGATTGCCTTCGACCTGCTCCCTGGCGGCTATCCGCCGACGATCAACACAGCCGCCGATGCTGCGTACTGCGCTGAGGCCGCCTCTGCGGTTGCCGGACACGAAAATGTCCGCACTGGCGAGCGCCCGAGTATGGGGGCGGAAGATTTTGCCTATTACTTGTTGCACAAACCGGGTGCTTATGTGTGGATCGGCAACGGCGTATCGGTCGATGCCGGGAACGAGGGCGACCGCGCGCTTGCCGGATGCGAGCGCCGCGGCAGTGTTGCGTTGCATAATGCGGCCTACGATTTCAACGATGAAATTCTGCCCATCGGCGCGGCTTATTGGGTAGAACTTGTACGCCGCCTGTTGCCTCTGGGCGGCGGGGCGGAATCCCGCTAATACTCGCCAGCACGGCAGGCATGAACGAACTGTTGCAATCCCCTCTTGTTTTCGCGGCGCTCGGTTTATTGTCGGGTATCGTTGTGTTGCTTCTTTGGCTCGCCGTGAGTTCGGGAATGCGCGAACGCCATTTGCTGAAACATCTCGACGAAGCGCTCGACCGCAATGCGCTAGATCACCACCGCGAAATATTGCGCGATCTCCACGCCGGGCTGGATCGGCAGACTGACCGCATCGGCGACCATGCGCGCGCCGACCGCGAATTGCTCCAGAGCGGCCTGACGGCGGCTTCGATGCAGTTGTCCCGCTCGATCGAAGCCTTGACCCAGGGCGTGGAAGGGCAGTTGCGCACGCTGTCCGGGCAGATCAATACCCGGCTCGATGAGGGTCTGCGCAAGACCGGCGATACGTTTGCCAGTGTCATGGCGCGGCTGGCGACGATAGACGAGGCGCAAAAGCGGATCGACGGCCTCAGCGCCAGCGTGCTGAGTCTTCAGGAACTTCTGGGCGACAAGCGGTCGCGTGGCGCATTTGGCGAAGTGCAACTCGAAGCGCTGGTGCGCAATGCGCTGCCGCCGGACGTTTGTGCGTTTCAGGTATCTTTGCCCAACGGCACGCGGGTCGATTGCCTGCTCGAATTGCCGCCGCCCACGGGCCGGGTGGCGATAGACGCCAAGTTTCCTCTCGAAAATTACCGCCGCATGTTCGACGACGCATTGCAGCAGTCCGAGCGGAAGGCGGCCCTGACGGCCTTTCGCGCCGACGTTCGCCGCCACGTCGATGCGATTGCCGACAAGTACATCCTGCCCGGTGTCACCGCCGATGGCGCGGTAATGTTTCTGCCCGCCGAAGCGGTGTTTGCGGAATTGCACGGTTCGCATCCCGAGGTTGTTGCGTATGCCCAGTCGCGGCGAGTGTGGATCGTCTCGCCCACTACGCTGATGGCGGTGTTGAATACGGCGCGCGCGGTGTTGAAGGACGTGGAGACCCGGCGTCACATACATGTGATCCAGAGCGAACTGGCAAAATTGGCGCAGGACTTTCAACGTTTCGACGCGCGCATGGGTGCGCTTGCCCGCCATATCGAGCAGGCGGGCAAGGATGTGGCGGAAGTCCATATCTCCAGCCGCAAGATCAGCGCCCGTTTCCAGCGCATCGAGGCGGTGCGACCTGATGGTTCGGGGGAAGATGGGGGCGCACTGGAAGCCCCCGCCGCTACGGTGGATGTATCTGAAGCGGATTGAGCGTTTCGGACGGGGCTGGATGGAGGATGTAATGGAGCAAGGCTGGTTGCGCGGCGCAAAAAGGATAGATTCGCCCAATTTCGATGCCCGTCCCGAGGGCGAGCGCCCCAGTCTGGTCGTGATACACAACATCAGTTTGCCGCCGGACGAATTCGGCGGCCCTGGGGTGATCGAGCTTTTTACCAATTGCCTCGATCCGGCGGCGCATCCGTATTACGCGGATATCCACCAACTACGGGTGTCGTCGCATTTTTTCATCCGCCGCAGCGGCGAACTGATTCAGTTCGTCTCCACCGAAAACCGCGCCTGGCATGCCGGGGCGTCCATGTGGCGGGGGCGCGAGCGCTGCAACGATTTTTCACTGGGTATCGAGCTTGAAGGCTGCGACACGCTAGCTTTCGATGAAAGGCAATATGCGATCCTGGCTGTGCTCCTGCGGAAACTGGCCCGGTTTTATCCGGGGTGCGACATCGCCGGGCATTCCGACATAGCGCCTGGCCGCAAGACCGATCCGGGGCCGTTTTTCGATTGGGCGCGGCTTGGCATCCAGCCAGGGCGCTGAACGGGGGATGAGCCGCGCGCCGGTTCATCCGCCCGGATTCGACGCATGCGGTTTCTGGATCATTGCCAGCATGAATTGGCGCCGTCCTTGTAGGTTTTCGTACCGGCCTGATCGATGCCCAGCGTGCCGCAGGCGTCGTTGGCCTGGTTGCCAATGGGAGCGGCCTGGATGGTGTAGGTTCTCTGCGTCAGCTTGTCGTCGACCAGGCTGAAAGTGTAATGGCTGCTCAAATCGCTCTGGCATTGCGTCTCCGGTAATGCCGCGCCGGTATAGGCCAGGTCCACGGTGTAGTGCCGTTCCATGAAGCCGGAAAGTTCCAGCAGGCAGGCGGCGGCTGTGACGCGGCGGGTCCTTGCCATGTATGACTCGTAGCCAGGTACCGCAATCGCGGCGAGAATGGCGATGATCGCCATTACGATCATTAATTCCATCAGGGTGAAGCCTTTGGATATGTTCATGTTTTTGGGCACTCCTCCATTATGACGGGCGAAGTCGCTCTGGTCGTGAACCGCACTTGGCGCTGGACTAGCGGGTCGTCGTTGGTTTGCAGGCAGATTCCAGCCGGGAAGGCCGCGCCTTCGATCAGGCCCGAAGGCTGAAATCTCAGCAGCCATTCTTCAGCCATCGGCAGGATAGTCCCTGTATATGTTTCCTCGCGCAGTAGTTCATCCCCTTTACTGGCGTCGTATTCGCCATCGTTGTCTTTGTCCATGAAAACCTGCCAGTGGCGTGCTTTGTCGAGCGTGAACGTTATTGCGTGATTGCTGCGGATCGCCTCGGAACGGGCAAATTGAATGCTGGCGACAAGTTCGCTGGCCGCGCCGCGAACCGCTACGCCGCGAACCAGTGATTTGAGCGATGGCGCGGCGATGGAGGCAAGAATGGCGGCTATGGCTACGACGATTATCAACTCGGGCAGGGTGAAGCCGCACATACGCTGGCGAGGCCGCAAGCTTTGCGGGAGAAAGGCGCGGGACCTCTGTATCGTGAAGCGAATCATGGCTTGTCTCACGGCAAAACTGGTTCCGGAAAGTTTTGTGGCGTTTTGAATTGACGTCAACCGAGAACTGCCGCAAAAGCAGTGGATATGTGTTCGAGGGTGAAACAAATGTATGCGATAACCGGCATCCGGGCCGCCACAGTGGATGGTGGCGGCAGGAGAAAAAAGTGAAGCGGGCAGGGCAGTATTGTCGTGTAATGGCGGTCTTGGCAGCTTGCCTTGTGGCGGCTGGCGCGGATGCAGGCGATCTGGCGCTGTCGGGCATCATGGGTGGAAAAGCCGTGCTCGTCATCGATAATGGGCCGCCGCAGTTGGTGGCGGTGGGGAAAAGCACGCCCGAGGGCGTGAAGCTGCTTGCGATAGAAGGGGATACGGCGGCAGTCGAATTCGGCGGCAAGCGTCGCCTCTTGCGTCTGGGCGCGCGGGTGGTGCGCCAGCAGGGCGATGCCGGGGAAAACCCCGGTGTAAATACGCTCTCGCGGGAGGATGCCAGAAAAATATTGGCCCGTGGCCTGGAAGTGACGATAGCGGCGAGCGAGCGGGGAGAGTTTTTTGCCGACGGCGAGATAAACGGCGGCAAGGCCCATTTTCTTATCGATACGGGGGCAACTTTCGTCAGCATCGGGCGCGCGGATGCGCTTCGCCTGGGCATACGCTTCGATGGCGCGGCAGTGAGTGTGAGCCAGACCGCGGGCGGAAATGTCAGCGTGCGGCAGGTGATGCTGGATTCGGTGACGGTCGGCGGCATCCGGCTCATGAACGTGGAAGCTGTGGTGCACGAAGAGCAGGACTTGCCTTTCGTGTTATTGGGAATGAGTTTTCTCAGGAATATGGAAATGCGGCGCAAGGGCAACAGTTTGTATTTGAGGAAAACGTTTTGAATCGGACTGCTAACGAAAATGCTGTGCCGGTGGATGATGTCGTGCTCAGGCTGCGCCAGCGCCTGCCGCTGGCGAACGCGGGGAAGGCCGTGGGCGGCGACTGGCCCGGCGCGGGCGGGAGCGGGCATCGTCCGGCGGCTGTGCTTGTACCTCTCGTACTGCACGGTGGGCAGGAAGGCGGGCCTATGCTGCTGTTTACCCGGCGCACCGATCATTTGCACCATCATCCGGGGCAAATCAGTTTTCCGGGCGGCGGAATGGAAGCGGGCGACATCTCGCCAGAAGCCGCCGCCTTGCGCGAATCGGAAGAAGAAATCGGCCTCTCGCCGGATCGGGTCGAGATCCTCGGGCGTTTGCCGGATTACCTCACCGGCACGGGCTTTTGTGTCACCCCCGTGATTGGATTACTGCGTCCGCCGCTGGCGCTGGAACTGGACAGTTTCGAGGTCGCGGAAGTGTTCGAGGCGCCCTTGGCGCATTTTCTCGATCCGGCCAACCACAAGCGCCACAGCTTGCGCGTGGAAGGCGAATTGCGCCATTTTCACGCCATGCCTTACGGTGATTACTTTATTTGGGGTGCGACGGCGGGGATGCTGATGTCGCTTTACCGGCTGCTTGTGGCAGAAGACTGACGGTCGTGGCGCTGTACGCCCTCAGCCGTGGCGAGCAAGAGCAGGTCCGCGCCGCGCCGCGCGAAAAGGCCGTTGGTGACTGTGCCGGCGATCTGGTTCAGTTCGGTTTCCAGGGCGCGCGGATTGTCGATGGCAAGGCCGTGGATGTCGAGGATGTGGTGGCCGTTGTCGGTGACGAAGCCTTCGCGCCAGCGTGGCTCGCCGCCGGTGAGACGGGCGATTTCGCGCGCGGCCTGGACGCGGGCCATCGGGATGACTTCGACCGGCAGCGGAAAGCGGCCAAGTGTGGCAACTCGTTTACTGGCGTCGCAGATGCAGATGAAACGGCTGGCGGCGGCAGCCACGATTTTTTCGCGGGTGAGCGCGCCGCCGCCGCCTTTGATCATGTTGAAACCGTAGTCGATTTCGTCCGCGCCATCGATGTAGAAGGGCAGGGCGTCGATTTCGTCGAGGCTGATGAGCGGAATGCCATGCGCGGCCAGCCGCCGCGAACTGGCCTCGGAACTGGAAACCGCGCCCCGGATGCGCGCGCCGCTGCTGGCCAGCGCGTCGATGAAATGGTTGACAGTAGAGCCGGTGCCGACGCCGATAAGGCTGTCCGGCGCGAGCGCTTCGAGTTCGGCGAGCGCGGCGAACGCGGCGGCTTTTTTGAGTTTGTCTTGATTCATCACAGCGAACCGTAGGAATGCAGGCCGGAAAGGAAGAGGTTGACGCCGAGGAAAGCGAAAGTGGTGACGAGAAGGCCGCATATCGCCCACCAGGCCAGCACCGCGCCGCGCGCGTCGCGCGTCAGGCGCATGTGCAGCCATGCAGCGTAGTTGAGCCACAGGATTAGCGCAAAGGTTTCCTTGGCGTCCCACGACCAGTAGCTGCCCCAAGCTTCCGCCGCCCACAGCGCGCCGAGAATGGTGGCAATGGTGAAGAAGGCGAAGCCTATGGCGATGGCCTTGTACATCACGTCTTCGAGCACTTCCTGCGAAGGGAGCCTGCCCGCGGACAAGCGCTGCGGGCCGGGCAGCCATGCGATGCCGGCCATCGCGGCGAGCGCGAAGCCGCCGTAACCGATGAAGTTGGCCGGTACGTGGATTTTCATCCAGTACGACTGCAAGGCCGGCACGAGCGGCTGGATCTGGTGTGCGCCGCGCGTAAAGGCATACCAGAGCAGAAAGGCGACCGAGACGGAGATCATCAGCAGCGCGAGCGCGCCCAGTTTGCGGGTGCCGTAGCGGCCTTCGTAGAAAAGGTAGAGCAGGGCTGTGAAGAGGCTGAACAGGACAAAGACTTCGTACAGGTTGCTGATGGGGATATGGCCGATGTCCGGGCCGAGCAGCCAGGACTCGTACCAGCGCACGAAAAGGCCGGTCGTACCCATGACGGCGGCGGCCCAGGTAAGGACGCTGCCGGTGCGTTCGGCGAAATTGGAGCGCGCTGCCAGCCCGAGCCAGTAAGCGCCGGTGGCGATGAAAAAGAAGGCGCTCATCCAGGCGATGGCCGTCTGGCTCGAAAGCAGATACTTGAGGAAAAATATTTGCTCCGCGCGGGCGAGATCGCCTTGGTAGAGCCATATGCCCAGCAGCGACAGCACGGCGGCGGCGGCGGCGAAGAGGCGGAATGGCCGCCAGGCCCAGCCGAGGGCGGCGAGGATGGGAACATGAATCGCGAGAATGGCGGTTTCGTAAGCATCCATCGCTTCGCCGTAGCGCAGGAAGGCGATACCGGCGGCGGCAATGAGGGCAAGGGCGTAGAACCAGTCGCCGAAGCCGCGCCGCTTCAGCCACTCGGCGCGGGCGGACGGCATGGCTGGGGCTGTTTTCGTTCCCTGCGCCGCTTGCGGTTCGGCTGGGGGGGCGGAAAGGGAAGTAGCGGGGGAAGAAGCCAGGTTCATGGTGACTCCTGTAAGTTGTTGGTGCATGCGGCGCCGAGAATGGCGCCGATACCGGTGCAGTGGCGGGCGAATGTTTCGTCCGTATCGATGGTCTTGCGATTCGATGACATAGCCACCAGCGCCTCATCGGCTTTGAGCAGCACGAACAGCCTGCGTTCGCGGATGTAGAGCATGGCGAATACGCCCAGCGCGAGCAAGAGCGATCCGGTGTAGACCAGTGATTTTCCTGGTGCGCGGGCGGCTTGCAGGACAGTAGCCTGGCGGTGTTTGTAATCGGTGAGCTGGAGATAGAGCGGCGCGCCGTACTGGATGCTGTCGACGAGGGCGATCAGTGTGTCGCGGATAAACTGGGCATGCTCGTCGCCGATTTCCAGCGCATCGTGTCCGGAAGCTTCGCGCGCGCTCATCCAGGCATCCCAGATCAGCCCTTGCAAAATCTGGATGAAGGCCGCGCCTGCGCGCTGGCGGTCTTCTTCGGAAGCGGGATGTTCGGCGGCTGATTCCGTGCTGTCGATGAAATCCGAGATGGCTGCCAGACCGCCGCGGGCAAATAGTGCCAGGGTGTTTTCGGCGGTTTCTTTCAGGCGCTCCCGCATGGTGCTTTCGTCGGAGGTATCGAGCATGCGTGCGGTAAGGCGTTCGGCAAGCGCGGCACGGCGTTCGGGATCGAAAAAAAGCTGGCGTATGGCGAACCATGTATCGGCTTTGCCATCGCTGTCGAGCGGAATGCGCAGGTAATGGAAGGCTTCCGCCTGACTCGCGCGCACTCCGCTGACGAGGTACTTGCGGCCTTCGATTTCGAGCGGCAGCATGTAATTGTTGAATTCGCGGGCCTGCCCGGCCTCGTCGCGCAGTTTAAAGCTGTATACCGGGCCGAGATTGCGCAGGTTCTCGCCATTCTGCGTTTGCGCTCCGCTGCCGAAGAAGCTGCCGAAGCGTTCGTTGTCGCTGGGCGGGGCGATGTTTTCGACGTTGATCGGGCGGAAGCCGGAGATTTCGAGCGTGTAGCCGTAGCCGAATTTGGCAAGCGGCAGGCGCGTGCCGACTTCCCCGTCGAGCGGATGCGGCGGGCGGGCGCCGGGGGCGAGATCGCGCAGCGCGAAGCGCAGAATGGAACCGCCATCATCGAAGCTGGATTGGAAAAGCGTGACGCCCCGGTATTCGAGCGGCTTGTTGACTTCGATCGTGCGCTCGAAGCTCTGGCCGCTGTCGCTGTCGGTAATCACAAGGTCGCTGGCGTAGCGCCTTGGCATGCCGCTTGCGTAATAATCGATGCGGAAGCGTTTGAGCGCGATTTTGAACGGCAGGGATTGGAGCAGAACGCCGTCGTCGACATTGAGCACGGCGAAATCGGTGCTGCCGCCCTCTGGAATATAAACGTTGCCGTGGTAGCTCCAATTGTCCGGATCAAGGCGTGCCGAAGCGGGAATGCGGGCGAGCGGCTGGTCGCCGGAAGTAGGCGACTTGCCGCCGAGCCTGATTTGCAGTGCGAGCGGCAGATTGCCGTCGAGCAGCCCGCCCGCGCATATCAGCACGATGGCAGCATGTGCGAGAAAATAACCGATGCGTCCGGCGGCGCCTTGCCTGGCGGCGATGAGCACGCCGTCCTCGCGCTCATCGACACGGAAGCGGAAGCCCGCGCCAGTGAGATAAGCCGTGACCGCGCCGCGCCGCGCTTCATGCGGCAGCGTGGGCGCGAGGCTGGCGTGGCGGGCAAAAAGCCGCAGCGACGCTTCGCGCGCATGCTCGCGGAAGCCGCGCATTTCGCGCAACATCGGTACGGACTGGCGGACGATGCACAGCACCGTCGACAACACCAGGAAAGCGAGAATGGCAAGAAACCATTTGGCGCTATAGACCGCATAAAGCCCTATGCTGGCAAAGACCGGCTCCCAGAACTGGCCGAACTGGTTGAGATAAGCATTCGCCGGTTCGTTTTGCTGCACCACGGCGCCGATGACCGAGGCGATGGCCAGCACGGTCAGCAGGCTGATGGCAAAACGCATCGAACTCAAGAGTTCGATCGACGCCTCCAGGGAGGAGGCTCGTGCGGTGGCACGCTGCATCGTGATCCCGTCCGGAAAATCGTGGGGTGGACGAAAAGAAAGGGGGCGGCTTCGCCCCCTTCCGCTGCTGTTTGTTGCAGGAACTGCCCGTTCAGCGCAGCCCGGCGGCGTAATCGGAAATCGCCTTAATTTCCGGATCGGTCATCCGCAGTGCGATGTCGCGCATCATGTTTGCCGGGTCATTGCTTCGTGTACCGTCACGGAAGGCTTTGAGCTGCGCTTCGATGTATTCGGGGAATTGCCCCGCCAGCGCCGGGTACTGGGCTGGCAGGCCCTTGCCCGCCGGGCCGTGACAGGCGGCACAGGCCGGCACGCCCTTGGCGGCGATGCCTGCGCGCCAGATTTTCTGTCCGGCAGCGATGGTGTTTATGTCCGCGCTCGATGCGGGCTTCAGTTTCTGGGCCGCGAAGTACTCGGCCACGGCGCGCATGTCCTCGTCGGGAAGCATGGTGATCATCCCGGTCATCACCGGGTTGTTGGCGCGCGTCCCATTTTTGAATTCCATGAATTGCTTGTAGAGATAATCGCTGTGTTGTCCCGCCAGTTTCGGCGAATCGGCGCCTCCAGCCGTTTTGCCATAGGCGCTGGCTGGATTATCCGGATCAACAGGAACCCAATTATTACCGTCGGTTCCGTGACAGGTGGCGCAGACTTCCGGGGGCGCGGACGGCTGCACGGCGGTCTGATTCTGGGCCTGGACGCCGCTGGCGGCTAGCAGGAGCGATAGCAGCAAGGAACGCTTTATCATAATGTCCTCGAAAAACCATGGAGGGGAAAAGCCTCAAGCGCGTTATTCTATATCACGAACCCTTCTTTGTGATTTTGCCCGGGTGCTTCGCCCGTCCTTCGCTGCCCATGTCCATATTTCGCCACGCCTGTTTCGAGACTTCCATCGCCAAAGTATCTGCATTGCCGCCCGCCGACAGCTGGGAGATCGCCTTCGCCGGGCGATCGAACGCGGGGAAGTCCAGTGCGATCAACACCTTGACCAGCCACACGAGGCTTGCCTACGTCTCGAAGACGCCGGGCCGCACCCAGCTACTCAATTTTTTCCGTCTTCCGTGCGGCGCGCGGCTCGTCGACTTGCCCGGCTATGGCTATGCCGCTGTGCCGGAAAAAATCCGCGCCCAGTGGGCGGGTCTGATCGAAAACTACCTCAAGGCGCGCGCTGCGCTTGTAGGGCTGGTGTTGATGATGGATGCGCGCCG
>JAIRWW010000047.1 GCA_031268685.1 Azoarcus sp. | reverse complement strand
CAACTCGCGGCGCAGCAGCACCTCACGGGGTGTAATGCCTGCGTTTTTCAGGATTTTGTTCGCCATGCGCTGCTCCGGCGACAGCAGCGGCTCGTCGTCGAATATGAGCGGACGCCCTGCGCCGGGCAGACGCTCGAACTCTCCCCTGCGCCCGGCCTCAACGATGCGTTGCTCGGCAAGAATGTCGAAAATGGATGACATCGCCGCTTCCATTCTGAGGATATGTGCCCAAGCATAGCGAAAATCCGGCGACCGCCCATGCCCGCAATGCAGAATCCAGAATCGGCGCGCGCGCGCCGCTGCAAGCCAAAAGAAAAACTTTCCCCGCGTGACAGCCCAAACACGCGCCGCGAACCTGTAGTTTCCCCCGCCACAGTCGGGGCAAGTTATCATTGCCGGATTGGCGGCGGGGCCGCGCGACATCAGGGAATCTTCATCAACGACCATGGCACATGTCTTTTGCGTGGCAAACCAGAAAGGCGGCGTGGGCAAGACCACGACCAGCGTCAATCTCGCCGCTGCCTTGCATCAGGCCGGAAAGCGCACGCTGCTCGTCGATCTCGATCCGCAAGGCAATGCGACCATGGGCAGCGGCATCGACAAGCGCGAACTTACGCACTCGGTTTATCACTTGCTGGTGGGGCTGGCCGAACTGGAAGCAGTCAAGGTCGAATCGCCGTCCGGCAGTTACGACGTTTTGCCCGCCAACCGCGATCTGGCCGGAGCCGAAATCGAGCTGGTCAATCTCGAACGGCGCGAAAAGCGCCTGCGCGAAGCGCTGGCCGCGCGCGATGCAGATTACGATTTTGTGCTCATCGATTGCCCGCCGTCCCTGTCGCTCCTGACGCTCAATGGCTTGTGCAGCGCGCATGGCGTGATCATTCCGATGCAATGTGAGTACTTTGCGCTGGAAGGGCTTTCCGATCTGGTCAATTCGATCAAAAAGGTTCACGCCAATTTCAACCGCGACCTCAAGATCATCGGCTTGTTGCGGGTGATGTTCGACCCCCGCATCACCTTGCAGCAACAAGTTTCGGCCCAGCTCGAAAGCCATTTCGGCAACAAAGTGTTCAGCGCCGTGGTGCCGCGCAATATCCGTCTGGCCGAAGCGCCCAGCCATGGCATGCCGGGCGTGGTATTCGACCGTTCTTCGCGCGGCGCGCAGGCTTATCTGGCGTTCGCAGCGGAATTGATCGCGCGGATCAAGACACTGTGATGGAAACATGGCGCAAATGACTGGATTGTGAAGGCGATATGACTCCTCCCAGACCCAAGGGCTTAGGACGCGGTCTCGACGCGCTGTTGGCGGCCAACCGCGACGACGAGACCGAAAAAGGCGAATTGCAGACGCTGCCGCGCGAGGCGCTCTGCCCCGGCAAGTATCAGCCCCGCACCCGCATGGACCCCGGTTCACTCGAAGAACTGGCGGCCTCGATCCGGGAGCAGGGAATCATGCAGCCCATTCTCGTGCGCCCCCTCGATGGCGACATCTACGAGATCATCGCCGGCGAACGGCGCTGGCGGGCGGCAGCAATCGCCGGACTCGCCGAAGTGCCCTGTCTGGTACGGGAAATTCCCGACAATGCCGCGCTGGCGATGTCGCTCATCGAAAACATCCAGCGCGAAAATCTCAATCCGCTCGAAGAAGCCAGCGGCATCCAGCGCCTGATCGATGAATTCGGCATGACCCACCAGCAGGCCGCCGATGCAGTGGGCCGCTCGCGTCCAGCGGCAAGCAATTTGCTCAGGCTGCTTCATCTTGCGCAGCCAGTGCAGGAATTATTGACTGCGGGCGATATCGATATGGGGCATGCTCGCGCCCTGCTGCCGCTTGACGGCGCCAGCCAGATCGGCATCGCCAATCAGGTAGCGGCACGGCGGCTTTCGGTGCGCGAGGCCGAAAGACTCGTGCATCAAGCGCTGAATCCTCGCCCGCCAAAAACCGAATCCGCGCCCGACCGCGATCTGTCGCGGCTGGAAGAAGAAATTGCCGACGCAATCGGCGCAATGGTGAAAATCAAGGCCAATCGCAAGGGCGTGGGCGAGGTGGTAATCCGCTTCGCCAGCCTGGATCAACTGGATGGACTCCTCGGACGTCTGCGCTAAAATGCCATTCGGCAATATCGTCGGCGCGCGCGGTCAACTTTTCCGCCCGGCATGTTGCAGCGCGGATTGACTCGACAGGGGCGCATCCCCTAGGATGCCGGGTGTTTTGACGTCGCAGCGCCCTCCACGGCGCGCCAACGGAGACAGGATGCACAAAGCGGTTCTGCTGCAATTCGGAATGGCGTGTCTGACGGCGGCCGTGGCAGCGGTTTTTCTCGGTGCGCGGGGCGCGCTGTCCGCGATGTGCGGCGGCTTGGCTTACGCATTGCCGAGCGGCTTCTTCGCCTGGCGGCTTTTCGTGGCGCATGATCACGGAGAGCATGTTAAAGTGGCGACCTTCGTTACGGGCGAGTTGGTCAAGCTCGTTTCGGTCGCGGGCTTGCTCGCCTTGACGGTGGCGTTGTACGGCAACGTTCATTGGGGCGCGCTCCTCGTTGGGCTGGCTTTGACGCTGAAGACGAACTTGTTTGCATTTTTGGTGAAAACCTGAACATGGCTACTGAGCACGCGGCGGCAGCGCCCAGTCCGGGCGAGTACATCGTCCACCACCTCACTCACCTCAACAGCTCTGGCGAAAAGCAGCAAAACATCGTCGACTGGTCCGTCATCAATTACGACACCCTGTTTTATTCCATCGGACTCGGGCTTCTGACCGTATTCCTGTTGTGGATAGCGGCGCGCAGGGCGACTTCCGGCGTACCGGGGCGCTTCCAGGGCAGCGTCGAAATGCTCGTCGAAATGGTGTCCGATCAAGCCAAGGGCATCATCCACAGCGCCGAGTCGCGGCGCTTCGTCGCGCCGCTGGCGCTGACCGTGTTCATATGGATTTTCTTCATGAACGCGATGGATCTGCTGCCGGTCGATCTGCTGCCCATGCTCTGGCAACAGGCAACACACGATCCGCACGCCTTCATGCGCGTCGTGCCGACCGCCGACCTTTCGGCCACGCTCGGCATGTCCATCGGCGTGCTGCTGCTCTGCGTCTACTACAACATCAAGATCAAAGGCGTAACGGGCTGGGCGCACGAACTTTTCACCGCTCCGTTCGGCGCGCACCCCGTGCTGTGGCCGGTCAATTTCCTCATGCAGATCATCGAGTTCTTGGCCAAGACCATCTCGCACGGCATGCGGCTGTTCGGCAACATGTACGCGGGCGAACTGGTATTCATGCTCATCGCGCTGATGGGCGGAGCCTGGGCGGTTTCCACGTCTGGCATCCTGCTCGCCATAGGCCATGTGCTGGCTGGCACCGCATGGGCCATTTTCCATATTCTTATCATCCTGCTTCAGGCATTCATCTTCATGATGCTGACCCTCGTCTATATCGGTCAGGCACACGAAGAACACTGATTCCGGTGTCGTAAGCGCGGATTGTTCCGCTTGTTGTGTTGTCTCTTTCAGCCTCAACTGCATTGTTTCTCTAAGGAGTCGTCATGGAAAACGTTCTGGGTCTCGTTGCGCTGGCCGCAGGTCTGATTATCGGTCTGGGCGCAGTCGGCGCTTGTATCGGCATCGGCATCATGGGATCAAAATATCTCGAAGCCTCGGCTCGCCAGCCAGAGCTGATGAACGCCCTGCAAACCAAGATGTTCCTGCTGGCTGGCCTGATCGACGCCGCCTTCCTGATCGGCGTCGGCATCGCGATGATGTTCGCCTTCGCCAATCCGTTCCAGGTGTAATGGGTTCGCGCGCCTCCAACCGTTATCGAGGACAAGAACCGTGAATCTGAACGCCACCTTGTTTGTGCAGCTCGTCGTATTCCTCATCCTCGGGGGATTCACGATGAAGTTCGTGTGGCCTCCCGTCGTTAAGGCGCTGGACGAGCGCGCGAAGAAAATCGCCGACGGACTGGCCGCCGCGGAAAAGGCGAAATCCGACCTGGCGCTGGCCGACAGGAAGGCCGTCGAGGAATTGCGCACGGCCCGAGAAAAGGCTGGCGAGATACGCGCCAATGCCGATCGGCAGGCTAGCGAGAAGGTCGAGGACGCCCGCGCCGAAGCCGCTCGCATCATTGCCCAGGCACGGGAAGCCGCGCAGGCCGAAGCTGGTCTGGCCGCGCAGCATGCCAGGGATGCCCTGCGCGATCAGGTCGCCCTGCTGGCCGTCGCTGGCGCCGAGAAGATCCTGCGCCGCGAGATCGACCCCAAGGCGCATGCCGACCTGCTTGCCAACCTGAAACAGGAACTGCAATAAATCATGGCCGAGAACGTCACCCTCGCGCGTCCTTACGCCGATGCCGCTTTCGGGCTAGCCCAGGGGGCGGGCTCGCTGGCGTCATGGTCGGAAGCGCTGGACCGGCTCGCCGCCATCGTGAGCGACGCAGGCATGCAGGCGTGCATCGCCGATCCCAAGCTTTCCGCCGACCGGCTTGCCGGGCTGGTTTTGGACGTGGCTGGCGATCTGACCGCCGAACAGCAGAACTTCGTCCGTGTCCTCGTCGATAACGAACGGCTGCCAGTGCTTCCAGAAATCCGCGACCTGTTCGTCGTCCTGAAAAACGAACACGAAGGCGTGCTGGAAGCCAGGATCGCTTCCGCTTTCCCGCTCGACGATGCCGCGCTGTCGTCGCTCAAGGCCGACCTCGAAGCCCGCTTCAAGGCCCGCATCGACGCGACCGTCACCATCGACCCCGAACTCATCGGCGGGGTACGCATCGCCATCGGCGATGAAGTCATCGACGCCTCGGTTCGCGGCAAGCTCGCGAGCATGGCCGCCGCGCTCAAGAACTAGGAGTTATCGCAATGCAACTCAACCCCTCTGAAATCAGCGACCTGATCAAGAGCCGGATCCAAAACCTGCAACTTGCCGCGACTTCGCGCAACGAAGGCACGGTCGTGTCCGTCACCGACGGCATCTGCCGCATCCATGGCCTGGCGGACGCGATGCAGGGCGAAATGCTGGAATTCCCCGGCAACACCTTCGGTCTGGCGCTCAACCTCGAACGCGACTCGGTCGGGGCGGTCGTGCTCGGCGAATACGAGCACATCGTCGAAGGCGATGCCGTCAAGACAACCGGGCGCATCCTCGAAGTGCCCATCGGCCCCGAACTCATCGGCCGCGTGGTCGACGCCCTCGGGCAGCCGATTGACGGCAAAGGGCCAATCGAGGCCAAGCTCACCGACAAAATCGAAAAAGTCGCACCCGGCGTCATCGCCCGCCAGTCCGTGTCGCAGCCGGTGCAGACCGGCCTGAAATCCATCGACGCGATGGTGCCCATCGGACGCGGCCAGCGCGAACTCATCATCGGCGACCGCCAGACAGGCAAAACAGCAGTCGCAGTCGACGCCATCATCAACCAGAAAGGCCAGGACGTCTTCTGCGTCTACGTGGCGATTGGCCAAAAAGCCTCCACCGTCGCCAACGTGGTAAGGAAGCTCACCGAGCACGGCGCGATGGACTACACCATCGTCGTCGCGGCCACCGCGTCCGAATCCGCCGCCATGCAATACCTCGCGGCCTACGCCGGCTGCACCATGGGCGAATACTTCCGCGACCGCGGCCAGGACGCGCTCATCGTCTACGACGACCTCACCAAGCAGGCGTGGGCCTACCGTCAGGTTTCGCTCCTCCTGCGCCGTCCGCCGGGCCGCGAAGCCTATCCGGGCGACGTGTTCTACCTCCACTCCCGCCTGCTGGAGCGCGCCGCGCGCGTCAATGCCGCCTACGTCGAAAAGTTCACCAATGGCGAAGTCAAGGGCAAGACCGGCTCGCTCACCGCGCTGCCGATCATCGAAACCCAGGCCGGCGACGTGTCCGCCTTCGTGCCGACCAATGTCATCTCCATCACCGACGGGCAAATTTTCCTCGAAACCGACCTATTCAACGCAGGCATCCGTCCCGCGATCAACGCTGGCATTTCGGTGTCCCGCGTCGGCGGCGCAGCCCAGACCAAAGTCATCAAGAAGCTCTCCGGCGGCATTCGTACCGACCTCGCGCAGTACCGCGAACTGGCCGCTTTCGCGCAGTTCGCCTCCGACCTCGACGACGCCACCCGCAAGCAGCTCGAACGCGGCCGCCGCGTCACCGAACTGATGAAGCAGCCGCAATACTCGCCGATGTCGATCGCCGAAATGGGCATCGTCCTCTACGCAGTCAACAACGGCCATTTCGACGATATCGAAGGTTCCCGCGTACTGGCTTTCGAGGCGGGCCTGCTGCAATACATCAAAACGCAGCATGCCGCGCTCATTTCCGGCATCCTGGAAAAGCGCGAACTGGACGCCGACGCCGAACAAACCTTGGCCACAGCGATTGCCGAGTTCAAAAAAAGCTGGGCTTGATGGCGCCAAGGGAGACGGAAGATGGCTAGCGGGAAGGAAATCCGTACCAAGATCAAGAGCGTGCAAAACACGCGCAAGATCACCAAGGCCATGGAGATGGTGGCCGCATCCAAAATGCGCAAGGCGCAGGATCGGATGCGGGCCGCCCGCCCCTACGCCGAAAAAATCCGCAGGCTCGCCGCGCATTTGTCCCAGGCAAACGTCACCGACTACAAACACCCCTTCCTGGTTCACAAAGAGCAGGTCAAGCGGGTGGGTCTCATCCTGGTGACGACCGACAAGGGGCTGTGCGGCGGACTGAACACAAACGTACAGCGCGTCGCCGTAAATGCGCTCAAATCCTGGGAAAGCGCGGGTGTAACCGAGATCAGCGCCTGCTGCATTGGCAACAAGGGGCTGGGCTTCATGCAGCGCATCGGCGTCAGGGTCGCCTCGCACGTCGTGCATCTCGGCGACCGTCCGGCGCTCGAAAAGCTGATCGGGCCGGTGAAAATCCTGCTCGACGCCTTCCAGAAAGGCGAGATCGACGCCGTCCACATCGCCTACACCCGCTTCATCAACACCATGAAGCAGGAGCCGATGCTGGAACAACTCCTGCCGCTGACCGGGGACAAACTGGGGACGCCCGAAAGCGCTTGGGACTACCTCTACGAACCCGATCCGCAAGTGGTCATCGACGACATGCTGGTGCGCTACGTCGAGGCACTGGTCTATCAGGCGGTCGCCGAGAACATGGCCTCCGAGCAAAGCGCGCGGATGGTAGCAATGAAAGCCGCCTCCGACAATGCCAAGAGCGTCATCGACGAGCTGCAACTGGTCTACAACAAGACCCGCCAGGCCGCGATCACCAAAGAATTGAACGAAATCGTCGGCGGCGCCGCCGCGGTCTAACGGACATATTGACAAGGAAACACGATGAGCAACGGTACTATCGTTCAGTGCATCGGCGCGGTGGTGGACATCCAGTTCCCGCGCGAGGCGATGCCCAAGGTGTATGAAGCCCTCAAGCTTGAAGACGCCGCAGGCTCCTTCGCCGAAAAAGGCATGACCTTCGAGGTGCAGCAGGAACTCGGCGACGGCGTGGTGCGCACCATCGCCCTCGGCTCCTCCGATGGCCTGCGCCGCGGCATGAAAGTCACCAGCACCGGCGGCCCCATCTCGGTGCCCGTCGGCCCCTCGACGCTGGGCCGCATCATGGACGTACTGGGCCGCCCGATCGACGACGCGGGCGAAATTCCCACGGACGAACGCCGCGCCATACACCAAAAGGCGCCGAAATTCGACGAACTCTCGCCATCGGTTGAACTGCTGGAAACCGGCATCAAGGTCATCGACCTCATCTGCCCCTTCGCAAAAGGCGGCAAAGTCGGCCTCTTCGGCGGCGCGGGCGTGGGCAAGACCGTGAACATGATGGAACTCATCAATAACATCGCCAAGCAGCACTCCGGCCTGTCGGTATTCGCCGGCGTGGGCGAGCGCACCCGCGAAGGGAACGACTTCTATCACGAAATGAAAGAGTCGAACGTGCTCGACAAGGTGGCGATGGTCTTTGGCCAGATGAATGAGCCGCCGGGCAACCGCCTGCGCGTGGCCTTCACGGGCCTCACCATGGCCGAGCGCTTCCGCGACGAAGGCCGCGACATCCTGTTCTTCGTCGACAACATCTACCGCTACACCCTGGCCGGCACCGAAGTCTCCGCCCTGCTGGGCCGCATGCCCTCCGCCGTGGGCTACCAGCCGACGCTGGCCGAAGAAATGGGCCGCCTGCAAGAGCGCATCACATCCACCAAGGTAGGCTCCATCACCTCGATCCAGGCCGTCTACGTTCCAGCGGACGATTACACCGACCCCTCGCCCGCCACCACCTTCCTGCACCTGGATTCCACCGTAGCGCTGTCGCGCGACATCGCCGCACTCGGCATCTACCCGGCGGTCGACCCGCTCGACTCCACCAGCCGTCAGCTCGATCCGCTGGTCGTCGGCGAGGAGCACTACAACGTCGCGCGCGCCGTGCAGCAGACCCTGCAAAAGTACAAGGAACTGCGCGACATCATCGCCATCCTGGGCATGGACGAACTTTCCCCCGAAGACAAGCTCACCGTCGCCCGCGCGCGAAAGATCCAGCGTTTCCTGTCGCAGCCTTTCCACGTTGCCGAAGTCTTCACCGGCTCGCCCGGCAAGTACGTACCGCTCAAGGACACCATCGCCGGGTTCAAAGCCATCGTCCAGGGCGACTACGACAGCCTGCCCGAGCAAGCGTTCTACATGGTCGGCAGCATCGAAGAAGCCGTCGAAAAAGGCCGCAAGCTCCAGTGATCTGCCGCCGCAGTAGCCCGGCCCCGCAGTACCCGCCCAACCCCGCGCGACGGCCCAATCCGCCGCGCGGTCTTTGAAGGACATAGATCATGGCCATGACGGTTCATGTAGACATCGTCAGCGCGGAAGAACAGATTTTCTCCGGGCTGGCGGAGTTCGTCGCCCTGCCGGGCGAAACGGGCGAGCTTGGCATCCTGCCCGGCCACATGCCGCTGATGACCCGGATCAAGCCGGGCGCGGTGCGAGTGAAGCTTCCGCATCGGGAAGAAGAAGAATTGGTGTTCGTTGCGGGCGGCATTCTTGAAATCCAGCCCGGCTTGGTGACGGTGCTCGCCGATACCGCCATCCGCGGCAAAGATCTCGACGAAGTCAAGGCGCTGGAAGCCAAGCGCAAAGCCGAGGAGGCGCTGACGCAGCAAAGCACCCAAATCGACTACACCAAAGCGCAGGCCGAATTGGCCGAGGCAGTCGCGCAAATTCACGCCATCGAGAAATTACGCAAGCGCACACATTGAAAAACACGCTTCGCAAAAACAAGCTAAAAAACCCCGCACAAGCGGGGTTTTTTATGACCAAATCTATTCTCAGGCATATGAATAAGATAAGAGATATCGCTCAATATGCCCCCATCCAAGCCAGTAATCCCATGGGGAAAATTCTTCGACAGACTCAGGGCGAGCAAAATCGCGCAGGGCTTCCTCAAAGGCGCCGGAAAGCGCATCCACTGCATTGCATGCCTACACATCGGGCACGTCACAATCACCCGTACCAATAAAAGCAAAAACATCGGCGAAGGCCGACTCTCTGGCACGGCCTTTCTCGCACGAAACGACTGCGGGAAAGGATGAAAGTCATTGCATGGCAGCAGCTTTACACTGCCTGTCAGTACAATATACAATGAAAGTCTAATGACATGATTCATACGTAAAGGTTCAGAAAACATCGAGCCTTCTCTTTTCAATGTCATGAACATTAACCAACGGGGTAGATAATGAAACGTCGTATCAGCTTTGTACTTGCCATTGCCGCCATCATACTTGGAGGATGTGCAACTCCACAGCAGGCACTTGAACTGGCCGGGGAAGCGCTGACGCCGCAGTCGGGCAAGGTAGGTATTGCAATGGCGCAGATACCCAAAGCCGACACGTATTTTCCAGGAGCTTCTTGTTTACTGTGCTTTGGTGCGGCGGCTTTAGCCAATTCCAAGTTGACCGCTCATACGCAGACACTTTCCAACGAAGATTTGCCCAAGCTCAAGAATGAAATTGCTTCCTTGCTCAGTGAGCAAGGTGTGCAGACGCAGGTAATCGAAGAAGTCATTGATGTCAGCGCCCTGCCCAGTTTCAGCAGCAAAGAAGCCAATATTGCCCGCAAAAATTTCGACGCGTTTCGCACAAAATATAGCATAGACAAGCTTATTGTCATCGCCATCACCGGACACGGATTTGTGCGCAGTTATTCTGCGTATATCCCCACAAGTGACCCAAAAGGAGTGTTGAATGGCATCGGCTATATGGTCGATTTAGCAAGCAACCGATATGAGTGGTATCAACCTGTTTTAATTTTCAAGAGCGCGGACGGAGAATGGGATGAGCCGCCACAGTTTCCCGGTTTGACGAACGCCTATTTCCAGGCAGTCGAAACAGGAAAAGATATATTGCTGAAACCATTCGTGGGTAAGGCGCCGCAATGAAAATAGCCAAATCGACCCTTGCCGCGCTGGTTTTGAGTACCGCCGCCATTGTGCAAAGCG
>JAIRWW010000304.1 GCA_031268685.1 Azoarcus sp. | reverse complement strand
GCGCATACAATCTGATGTACTCGCTGGGCTTCCGGATGGCGGACACATTCCCGCGCAAGGAGTTGGACAAGACCGTGCCGTTTGGATCAGGCCGCGTAATCAGGGAATACGCCGAAAACACGATTGCCGATTGCGAAAAGCACGGCAAGCAATACGTCATCGACAAAGTAAGGCCACCGGGACCCGAGTAAGGCCACCGGGACCCGAGGGCGACTGAAACCCCCGCCGTTCCCAAGACCATGAAGTGTTTTTGAAATGACACTTCATTTCAAAAACACTTCATGGTCTCCCGCAGATGGCGGCGCCGGGGCGGCGGCTGGTTGGCGGGCAGCAATTCTGGATTCGCGGCCCCGTTCGCCGATCAGGCCGACGACGATCAGGCCGGCTCCGGTGTAGCGCCCCATCATGCCTATGAGTACGGATTTGCCGGCGCCGGAGCTGGCGAAGAGACCGAGCCGCTGGCCGCGCCCGACGGTGAGCAGGCGGCTTGCCGTTCATGCTCCGGCCCCCGGCTCCGCCAGGGTTTCGACATCCGGCGCGGGACCGCCATGCCCGTCCGGAGCTTGGGCAGCTGTTTTTCCGGCCTCGCCGCTCCGGTTTTTCCCTGGGGGAGCGGGCGACCATGGGGCGTGCTGACGCCCCAGGCTGTCGAGTACCCGCCGCCAGCGCGTTTCCATGGTGGCGTCGATTTGCGCGCCGGGCGTCTCCACCCGGCAGCCGCCGCGCGAGATGCTGTCGTCTTCTACGATGAGGTGGCCGCTCTGGTCGAGCATTTCGTCGAGGTGCTTGCGGGCAAGCGCCGCGTCGGCGGGGTGCATGTGGATTTTGGCGCGGCTCTCCGGCAGGTGTTGCAGGGCTGCGCGCACAGCGCTGATGACAGTTTCCGGTTCGAGCGCCAGGGTGTGCTGGAGTATTTTGCGCGCCAGTTCTATGGACAGGGACATTAGTTCTTCGGCAACGTCGGCATCGAGCCGATCGAAGGCGAGGCCGAGCTGTTCGATCATTTCCCGCAGTTGTTTTGCTTCCGCTTCGGCGGTGGTCTTGCCTTCGCGGTAGCCCGCGTCGCGCCCTTCTTCGTGTCCGGCATGGAAACCGTCGGCGTAGCCCGCGTCATGGCCTTCGGCCAGACCTTCTTTGTAGCCTTCGCTGCGAGCATCTTCGTGCATTTGCTCGATTTCCGCGGCGGTGGGCAGTTTTAGGCCGGGCGGCAGCGCGGGGGGGCTTTCGACATCAGTTTCTGTTGGGCCAAGGGTTTCAGGCGCTTCCGCCAATGCGCCGGACGGCGGCGAGGCGGGGGCTGGCGACGGGGACGGCGGCGCGTCGAACCTCGGCGGCTCCCAGCGGCGGTAAGCGCCGACGGCCTGATGTTGTGCGAAGGTCATGTTTTTTTTCATGTGCATTCAGCCTCAGCCGCCCGGACGATCAGACGAAGCTGTCATCGCTGCCCTTGCCACCCATGACGATCTGGCCTTCTTCGGCAAGGCGGCGGACGACTTTGAGGATTTCTTTCTGCTCGGCTTCGACTTCGGACAGGCGCACGGGGCCTTTGGCTTCGAGGTCTTCGCGCATCATTTCGGCGGCGCGGCTCGACATGTTTTTGAAAACTTTTTCGCGCAGTTCGGGCGGGGAACCCTTGAGGGCGATGATGAGCGAGTCGGACTGGATTTCGCGCAGGATGGTCTGGATGCCGCGGTCGTCGATGTCGAGCAGGTTTTCAAAGACGAACATTTCGTCGAGGATTTTCTGCGCCAGATCCGGGTCGTATTCGCGCACGTTGTCGAGGATGGCCGTTTCTGCGGCGGAACCCACGAAGTTGAGGATTTCGGCGGCGTGGCGAACGCCGCCCATAGCCGCTTTTTTGGCGGTGGCGGCGCCCGAGAGCATCCGGGTCAGCGATTCGTTGAGTTCCTTGAGCGCTTGGGGTTGCACGCCGTCGAGGGTGGCGATGCGAAGGACGACGTCGTTGCGCAGACGGTCGGAGAAGTGCTTGAGGATTTCTCCCGCCTGGTCGTAGCCGAGGTGGACGAGGATTGTGGCAATGATCTGGGGGTGTTCGTTTTTGATGAGATCGGCAGCGGTGCTCGGGTCGAGCCATTTCAGGTTTTCGATGCCGGCGGTGTCGGAGCCTTGCAGGACGCGGGCGATGAGGTTGGCGGCACGTTCGTCGCCGAGCGCCTTGGTCAACATTTCGCGGATTTGTTCCTGGTCGGCGTGAATGGCGGCTCCCTTGCTGAAATGCGCATCCAGTTCGGCAAGGATGGGTTCGACCTTGGCGCGTTCCTGCGCGGGCATGCTTGCCATTTTCATGCCGAGTTTCTGCACTTCGCGCGGCCCGAGGTGTTTGAGTACGCCAGCGGCTTCGTCGGCGCCCAGGACGGCGAGCAGAAGCGCGGCTTTGTCGAGTCCTTCGTCGGGCGCGGCATTGCTCATTTATGGCCTCCTTCTTCGACCGCGCCCATCCATTGTTTGATGAGTTCGGCAACGCTTTTCGGGTCTTCGCGCGCCATTTCCCGCGCGCGCGCCAACCGCGTTTCGTAGTCCTCGCTGCGGGCGGCGGCGGCGGACAATTCGACATCGACGCCTTCTTCGTCTTCATCTTCGTCTTCGGCAATCGACGGCTCTTCGCGCGGCGGCGGCGGCGCTACTGTGCGCAGCAGGGGCCGGATGATGGCGAAGTAGGCAAACAGGATGATGATGACCGGCAGGAGATATTTGCCGCCATCCTTGGCCATTTCGATCATTTCCGGATCTTTCCACAGGGGC
Source organism: Azoarcus sp. (assembly GCA_031268685.1). Classification (GTDB taxonomy): domain Bacteria; phylum Pseudomonadota; class Gammaproteobacteria; order Burkholderiales; family Rhodocyclaceae; genus WRNU01. The sequence goes on along the minus strand of JAIRWW010000304.1, from coordinate 5,397 downwards.
GGGGGCGGCGGCGCGCCTGTCGGTTCGGCGAAGGGGCTGCTGGTGACGTTGATGGTGTCGCCGCGCGTGGCGTTGTAGCCAACGGCTTCGCGCACGAGGTTGGCGATGCGGGTGATTTCTTCGTCGCTGATCGGCAGGGCTTGCATTTCGCCGCTGGGAAGTTGCGCGGAACGATGATTGATTACGACCGCCACCGAAATACGCTTGACCTGGCCGAGAGCCTGCTTGACGTGCTGGATGGTGCGATCCAGTTCATAGTTGAGCACCGCCGAGCGGGAGCTGGATTGCTGCTGGCCGCCCGCACCGGTCTGCGGCGGCACTGGCGGCGCGGTGATCGGCGCTGTGGCCGGCACAGGCGGCTGATTGGTGAGCGCGCCGGGCACGCCTTGCGGCCCTTGGTCGCGGTTTTGCTGTTCGGTGGTCTGTTGGCTGCGAACCGCTTGTTCCGGGGCAGGATTGGGGCGGTAGGTTTCCGCCGTCTGCTCGACTTGGTTGAAGTCGATGTCGGCGGCGACTTGGGCGCGGAAGTTTCCCTTGCCGAACATCGGGGTGAGGATGTTGCCAATGCGCCGGTTGAGGCCGGATTCGACTTCTTCGATGTAGCGAAGCTGGGTCGGATCGAGTCCGGAGCGGCGCAGAGGGTCTTCGCGCGTGAGCAATTCGCCGTTCTGGTCGACAACCGCCACGCCCGCGTCGCTCATCTTGGGCACCGAGGAAGCCACCAGATGCACGATGCCGGCTACCTGATTGGCATCGAGCGCCCGCCCGGCGCGCATCTGCACCATGACCGAAGCTGTCGGTTTCTGATCGTCGCGCAGAAAAGCAGTCTGCTTGGGCATCGCCAGATGCACGCGCGCGCCGACGACCGAGGAAATCGACTGGATTGTGCGCGCCAGTTCGCCTTCGAGCGCGCGCTGGAAGGTGACTTGCTCGTTGAATTGCGAGATGCCCAGCTTTTGGGTATCCATAATCTCGAAGCCGACCAGTCCGCCCCTGGGCAGACCGGCGGCGGCGAGACGCATGCGGGTTTCGTGCACGACGGGAGCGGATACGAGGATGGCGCGGCCATCGCCGGAAATGCTGTATGGCACATTCTGCTGTTGCAGGGCGGCGACGATCTCGCCGCCATCGCGTTCATCGAAATTGCTGAACAGCACCGCCTGCTCGGGCTTGCCGTTCCAGAGCAGCGCGCCAGCAATGAGCGCGATAGCAAGCGCCAGCGCGGCGGCGGCGGCGATTTTCTGCTGTTGGCTGAGCGCCCTGATGTTCGCAACCGCTTGTTGCAGCCGCCCGCGCAAGGAATCGGCGGACGGCGGCGCGGCGATCTCGCCAGCGGTGTTTTCAGCGGTGGCCATTGCGTGATTCCGAAACTTTCGATGGATGCTGGCATTGTCCGTCCGCGCGCATGCGCGGCGTTGGGCGAAAAGCGGCAATTTTTACGGTCTGTTTGCCGATTGCCATGGACGCCCGCCCAAGAAGAATGCCATCATGAAAACGCCATGAAACGGACTTTTTCCCGATGACGCAGCCCGACGCACAGATCCCAGCCGATGCCGCCGCGCCGCCGCTGTCCGCTGCACAACTCGCCGAAGCATTTGCCGTATTCAGCCGCGCCTCGGAAGAACTTTCCGGCGCTTACAACGCACTCCAGGCACAGGTCGCACAGCTGAGCGAACGCTTCGCCGTGCTGATGGATGCATTGCCCGCCGGTGTAGTGGTGCTCGACCGGCACGACCGCATCGAGCAGTCCAACCGCGTCGCCGAAAGCTTGTTGGGCGACGACCTTGGCGGGCGGGCGTGGCAAGACGCCGCCGCCGCGCTTCGGCCAACCGAAACGCCAGGCGAAATGAGCCTGGAGCGCGACGGCGGCGCGCGGCGGCTGGCGGTCTCCGGCACTGCCTTCGGTTCCGGCGAAGGGCGAATCCTGCTGTTGAGCGACGTAACAGAAACGCACACGATGCGGCAAGCGGTCGAACGCAACGAACGGCTGGCGGCAATGGGCGAAATGGTGGCCGGGCTGGCGCATCAACTACGAACACCGCTGGCCGCGGCCCTGCTCTACGTCGGCAACCTGCGCCAACCAGAACTGGGGCCGCCTGAACGCGCAAAAGTGGCCGAGCGCGCGCTCGAACGCCTGCACTACCTCGAACGCCTGATCCGCGACATGCTGCTTTTCGCGCGTGGCGACAGCCTCGGACGGCAAGATTTCGATGTCGCCGAACTCGTGTCCGAACTCATCCACACCCTCGAACCGCTGGCGAAAGCGCGGCAAATCGCATTTCGCAGCCATTGCGATTGCGCGGGCGCGGTCGTGCATGGCGACCGCAAGGCGCTGGGCGGCGCACTCTCCAATCTGATCGAAAACGCCATCCAGGCCACCGCCGCGGGCGGCTTCGTAAACTGCGAAGTAACGCGCGGCGCATGCCAAAGCGGACCGGCAGGCGAAGAACTGCGTTTCGTCGTCCGCGACAGCGGTCGCGGCATCGCCCCAGAACTGCAATCGCGCCTGTTTGAACCCTTCTTTACCACCCGCGCCGAAGGCACCGGCCTGGGGCTGGCCATCGCCCGTGGCGTGGCGCGCGGACACGGCGGCGATATCCTGCTCGAATCCACGCCCGGTGTGGGTTCCGCTTTTACGCTCACTCTCCCGCTGATGCCGCCAGGCTGGCAATATCGCGACCGCCGCGGCGGAGAAGGCGACCGCCGCCGCAGCGGCAGCCGCGCCGAACGCCGAAGAAGCCCCGCGCCAGCGCCCGCGCCCGCAACAGCTACAGATACGGCGCAAGCCATAGCTGGAGCACAAACCTGATGATCGAACACCTGAACATCCTGGTCGTGGAGGACGATGCGGCCCTGCGCGACGCAGTCTGCTTCACGCTGGAGATGGCGGGCCATGGCGCGACCGGCGTCGACGGCGGCGCGGCGGCGCTGGCCGAACTCGAACGGCAAAGCCTCAACCTCATCATCTCCGACCTGCGCATGCAGCCAATGGACGGACTGGAACTCCTGGGCAAAATCCACCTGCGCCAGCCGCAATTGCCGGTATTGCTCATGACCGCTTACGGCGACGTCGACAAAGCCGTGGCGGCGATGCGCGGCGGCGCCTGCGACTTTCTGATGAAACCTTTCGAGCCGGAAGTGCTTCTGGAAAGCGTGCGCCGCTACGCCATATCGCCGCCGGAAGCGGACGACACCATTGCCGAAGACCCTCGCACCCGCCAGCTGCTCGCGCTCGCGGCCAAGGTTGCCGAAAGCGATGCCACCGTGCTGCTCACCGGCGAATCCGGCACAGGCAAAGAAGTTTTCGCGCGCTACATTCACCATCACTCGCCGCGCCGCGCCGCGCCATTCGTGGCAATCAACTGCGCGGCCATTCCGGAGAACCTGCTCGAAGCCACCCTGTTCGGTTACGAAAAAGGCTCTTTTACCGGCGCACAAAGCAGCCAGCCCGGCAAATTTGAACAGGCGCAGGGCGGCGCCATCCTGCTCGACGAAATCTCCGAAATGCCGCTCGGCCTTCAGGCCAAGCTTTTACGGGTCTTGCAAGAGCGCGAAGTGGAGCGGGTCGGCGGCAAAAAACCGGTGCCGCTCGACATCCGCGTACTAGCGACGAGCAACCGCGACATGGAAAAAGAAATCGCCGCCGGGCGCTTCCGTGAAGACCTTTATTACCGGCTGAACGTCTTCCCGCTCGTCATCCCCGCCCTGTGCGAGCGCCCGGGCGACATCGTACCGCTGGCGCGTCACTTCCTCAGCCGCTACGCCCAGCGCGCCGGAAGGCAAGCGTGGTTCTCGCCCGAAGCCGAAGCCTGCCTGCCGCGCTACCGCTGGCCGGGCAATGTGCGCGAACTGGAAAACACCATGCACCGCGCCCTGATCCTATGCTCGGGCGACACCGTCGGCGTCGAAACGCTGCGCCTGTGCCTGCCGAACTGGACGGACGGCGGCGAAGGCGGCGAAGGCAGCGAAACGGCAGCCGCAAAAAGCGCGATAGCGGTAAATTTTGCCTCCCGCCCCGCCGCGCCGTCTCTCGCCCCGCCTCCAGCCTCGCAGCCCGCCGCATCCGTCCCCGAACCAAAATCGAGCAACATGCGCGACCTCGAACGCGAGCACATCCTTGCCACCTTGCGCGAGATGGGCGGCTCGCGCAAAAAAACCGTCGAAAAATTGGGCATTTCCGAACGCACCCTGCGCTATAAACTCCAGCAATACCGCGACGAAGGTTACGAAGTATAGGCAAATGTGATGGTGGCACGGCTATTGCTCTGCTATGCTCGAACGAAATGTTTCAATCCACGCCCGTAACCGGGCGACAAGGCACGAAAGGGCTTACCCCCTCCCGCGCCCGATTCTCCCCCTGAAGGGGGAGGTTTCCAACCGGAGTTAGTTTTTGATGAATCCGCTTCCGGAGCGAGGATCATGGATACCCGCGGAATCGAACAAATGCTCTCAGAACTGCGCTCGGTGTCGCAGGCAGCCCAGAACAAACCTGTTCAGGGCAACGACGCGCCCGCTGGCGGCGTCAGCTTTGCCGATGCACTCAACAACGCGCTCAAAGACGTGAGCGCGGCCCAGCAAGAAGCGCGCACGATGGCTCAGGACTTTTCCGGCGGCGATCCCAACGCCAATTTGCAGGATGTAATGCTCAATCTGCAAAAAGCCAACCTCTCGTTCCAACAAATGGTGCAAGTACGCAACCGCTTGGTGTCAGCCTATCAAGACATCATGAACATGTCTGTGTGAAGGCGTTTCATGATGTCTCGCCAGAAGAATAAACGCTAAATAAAATCATGGCGGGGTTTCTTTGATGAGGCGGTCCATTTCGTCGTATTCGAAGAGGGTGCAGGCATCGTTCTCGTTTTGCAGCAGGGTCAGACTGTTCAGGACGGACTAAATACTGCCCAGTAGCTATGAAATGCATTCATTGCAATAGCCGATATCTCAGTGCCATACTCTTCGTGATTCGATGAAATATATATCAAAAATAAAGCAACAGCTTTAGACTGGTCTTTAGACAATTTAATAGCACTTGAGAATTTATCTGAATTGTTATTTTTATCCAACTCGTAAAGCATGCCCTCTAGCAAGCACCCAGTAGTCCAATTCCAATCTGGGCTGATTATATGTTTCATAAAAGAAGGCAAATAATAAACAAATGCTTCTGGTGCCAGGAAGTTTATCGAACACTGAAGTGCTCCATGAGAAAAAAAGAAATTGTCATCCAATTCTTCCCATAATCGTCCATGGTATAAATTGTATATTTCCTCAGAATCATACATTTTCGGAGGAAATGGTCCATCTACTATATATTCATTTCCAGGATATGATGTACCATGAAAAGAACTACAAATAATATGCTCCAAATTTTCGCGGCTTATCAAATTATCCATCACTGAC
>JAIRWW010000138.1 GCA_031268685.1 Azoarcus sp. | reverse complement strand
GCCTGCCCGCCAGCCATGCCATGCGAACCAGCAGCAGCAGCCAGCAGGCGTATGGCGTCCAACTGCCCCGCCGCAGTGGCGCTCACTGATGCTTCGGCCAGAATCTGGAAGGCGAGGGTTTGCAAGGCATCGCCGACGAGTAGCGCAGTGGCTTCGTCGTATTCGACATGAACGGTGGGCTTGCCGCGGCGCAGCCTGTCGTTGTCCATACAGGGCATGTCGTCGTGGACGAGCGAATAGGCGTGGATGAGTTCTACGGCGCATGCGGCGCGGTCGAGTTGTTCCGGGCATGCGTGCGTGAGTCCGCCTGCGGCATGCACAAGCAGCGCCCGCGCCCGCTTGCCGCCACCCAGGACGGCATAGCGCATGGCTTCGTGCAGCCTGTCCGGTGTGAGATCGGCAGCGGGCAATATCGCCTGCAATGCTGTTTCGGTGCGCTGTTGTATGTAGGTCGACCAGTCGGTGAATTTCATGTGTTCTGCCTCAGGTACGGGTAAGACTGTCCGGATCGGGACCGCCGTCCACTTCTAGCGGGACGAGCGAATCGCCTTCGAGGATTTTGATTTGGCGCTCCGCCGCATCGAGCCTGTCCTGGCACTGGCGCAGCAATTCAGCACCACGCCGGTAGTGTTCGAGCGCTTGTTCGAGCGGCAGGCCACCCGCTTCCATTTGCCGGACGATGGTTTCAAGCTCCGTCATGGCGGTCTCGAAAGTCTGGGTGGCGGGCGCCGATCTGGTCATGGGCTATATCGCAGGAAGAAAAAAGGCTGCGCAAGGCGGCAAGCCTCTGGATATTGAAAAATAACCGATCATGTATCTGGCGGTCAAACCGCTTGCCGCTTTAGAATCGCTCGTCCGTTTTTTTCAGGTTTCCTGTCACTTGAATGGGGGATTTGTGAATGTCCGACATGGCTTCCACCGTGCGTATGGCGTCTGGCGTCTCGCAGTTTCCGGTGTCATGGTATTTCGACGAGAAAATTTTCGAGCTGGAGAAAAAGCTTCTCTTCGATGCAGGCCCCGGGTATGCAGGTCATGAATTGATGGTGCCCAGGGTCGGCAGCTATCGTTCGCAAGAGTGGCTCGACCACGCCGGGCTACTGTACCGCAACGCCGATGGCGTACACCGGCTTGCCAATGTTTGCCGCCATCGCCAGGCAATCATGCTTCAAGGCTCGGGCGAGACCGACAACATCGTCTGTCCGATCCACCGCTGGACGTATGACGCGCAGGGGGCTTTGCTTGGCGCGCCGCATTTCCCGGAAAACCCCTGTCTCGGCCTCAGGCGCGACAGGCTCGAAAGCTGGAAGGGCCTTCTGTTCGCCGGGCCGCGTTCGGCGGCGCGCGACCTTGCCGGAATGGAAGCGGCGCATCATCTGGATTTTTCCGGTTTCAAGCTCGACAAGGTCGAAATCCATCCGTGCAATTACAACTGGAAAACCTTCATCGAGGTTTACCTGGAGGATTACCACGTCGTGCCATATCACCCAGGGCTTGGCAACTTCGTGACCTGCGACGATCTGGCATGGCAATTCGGCGAGTGGTATTCGGTGCAGCAGGTGGGCATCACTTCGCTTGCCCGTTCCGGTTCGGGGGCTTATGAGCGCTGGCAAAAGGCGGTGTTGGCTTACTATGGCGGCAAACATCCGCCACGCGGGGCGATCTGGCTGACTTATTACCCCAATATCATGATCGAGTGGTATCCGCACGTGCTTGTGGTCAGCACGCTGATTCCAACCGATGTGCACAAGACCATCAATGTGGTCGAGTTCTACTATCCGGAAGAAATCGTCGAATTCGAGCGTGAATTCGTAGAGGCCGAACAGGCCGCTTACATGGAAACCGCGATAGAGGACGACGATATCGGCGAGCGCATGGATCGCGGCCGCATGGCGTTGCTCAGGGAAGGGCGTAATGAAGTGGGTCCCTACCAGTCGCCGTTTGAGGACGGCATGCAGCACTTCCATGAGTTTTACCGGCGTGTCATGGGGCCGCAGATCGGCAAATGATGAGCACTGCGCGCAAAAAATAAAACCGGCAGAAAATTCTCTGCCGGTTTTGTTTTTGCTTTCCGGTTTTACTTGTTTTGCTTGCGGCGGCGGGCTGTCATGCCAAGTACGGCCAAGCCTGCCAGGAACATGGCGTAGGTTTCCGGCTCGGGAACGCTGGGGACTGCGCCGCCTTCGTTAACGGAACCCAGGGGAACCGAAGCGAAACGCAGAGTACCGCCGGCAACCAGATATTCGCCAAAGCCATCGCCAAAGAATGTGATGCTGGAGAAATCGCCGGTCGAATCAATGGCGCCGATGAAGTTGGTGTAAGTCCCAGGGGAAGGAGCAAAAGGGTATCCGGGGTTGTCCTGGGCAGTTAGCGCGTTGGCTGGCAGAGTAGCCGCTCCTCCGTCGAAGGAAATCCATAAACCGGTACCGGTGGCAGGCACGCCGTATGCATCCACAATGCCGCCGGGACGAGCGTTACCTCGGCAGCATGTTGACCAGTCTCCGACTTCAAAGCCAAAAGCATTCACCGGAGAACTGAATGTAAAGGTCAGGCCAGAGTAGTAGCCGGGAATTGGATCTTCAGATTTACGTGCCGGGCTGATTCCCCAGACGCTACCAGACATATCTCCGTATGTACCGAACGGACGTTTGGAGGTACTGCCATCAGGGGCTGTTACGGTAAGTGTCGCTGCATTGCCATCTTTGTCGATATATTCATAAACATTCTGGCCTGCTACCACCTGTATGGGTAAAACTGATGTACTGGTGGTAGTAATAACATTGTCAAACTTGGTCTCAATTTCATTGAGCGGAATATTGACGATATATGGCGCCGCGTTGGCATTGCTCAGGGAAAACAGTGCCGATGAACATAAGATGCATGTAAGTGTGACTTTTTTCATTGCAAAACCCCGTTGGTCGTTGATGTAAATTGATGGGGCCGCATGGTACTTGAACAACACAGCGTGCGCTACGTAATCTTACTAATGTCGTTTTCCCGCAACTTGCGCATCCAATCAAATCGCTTGCTACGTTGGATGTTTTTCCAGGATTATTTCAGAAAGCGAATTTCCTATTTATATAACATGTTGATCTTAGATATTTGCTTCCCCAGCCTGCCGTTTCATGGCCAGACAGGTTCTGCACAATGCCGTCCGCTCCGAGCTTATCGAAGGGTATTTCCCATGAAATGAAGGGCAATGGCTTGTTCAGCCCGGACGGATGGGATTTGTCCAGCGTTTCCCTTGCGGATCAAAACGCAGGCGCGGGTTCGGCAAGCTGGCGGACGACTGCCGCCGGAGCTGGCGCGTCTTTGCCGAATTGGACGATTTCCCAGGCCGTGGCGTCTTCCAGCAATACGCGCAGCAGTTGATTGTTGAGCGCGTGCCCGGCCTTGTAGGCGGTGTAGGCCGCGAGGAGCGGATGGCCGCAAATGTAAAGGTCGCCGATGGCGTCCAGCACTTTGTGCTTGACGAATTCGTCGACGTAACGCAGGCCATCGGTGTTGAGGACGCGGTATTCGTCCATGACTATGGCGTTTTCCAGGCTGCCGCCAAGGGCAAGCCCGTTGGCCTGCATGAATTCCACGTCCTGCATGAAGCCGAAGGTGCGCGCGCGGGAGACGTCGCGCACATAGGAATGCTCGGCAAAATCGACCACGACATCGTTGGCTGTAGCGTCTATCGCCGGGTGGTCGAAGACTATCGAGAATTGGAGACGGAAACCGTCATGGGGCGATAGCCGCACCAGTTTGTCGCCCTCGCGGTATTCGACGGTTTTTTTCACGCGCAGGAATTTTTTGGGCGCGGCTTGTTCTTCAATGCCCGCAGATTGGAGCAGGAAGACGAAGGGGCTGGCGCTGCCGTCCAGGATCGGTATTTCCGGCGCATCGACGTCTATATGCAGGTTGTCGATACCAAGACCAGCCAGCGCCGACATCAGGTGTTCGATGGTGCCGACCTTGTGGCCGTTTTTTTCCAGCCCCGAACACATGCGGGTATCGCAAACGGAGTAGGGATCGGCGGGCAGATCGACAGGAGGGCTGATGTCGATGCGGTGAAAGACGATGCCAGTGTCTACGCCAGCCGGGCGCAGCACGAGGTTGACCTTGCGTCCGCCATGCAGGCCCACGCCGGTTGCGCTGACGGTTGATTTGAGGGTGCGTTGCGCTATCACGATTTTATTCACCATACGCCGTCAGCTTACCATGGCAAGTATGTTGCCAGGACGGGCACAAACGCACGAAC
>JAIRWW010000275.1 GCA_031268685.1 Azoarcus sp. | reverse complement strand
CCGTTCATCGAACGGCTGCTCGGCACGCAGCTTTTTTCCAAGGAGGTGTATTACATCTCCAGCCTGCCCTCGGAACTGCAATGGCGCGACGTGATTACCATTACCGCCGTGTCCTTCGTCCTCTCGCTCCTGGCAACGCTCTATCCAAGCTGGCGCGCTTCGCGTACCAATCCGGCGGAGGCGCTGCGGTATGAGTGAGAGCATGAATGAATCAAAACCTTGGCGAGCAAACGAAAACACTATGATTGTGAAAATAAACTCGATTAGTTGCGTATTTAGTGCAAAAATACACAAATAAATCGTCATTTGGAATCATCATGCTCGTCGAAGTCAGTGTCGCCAACTTTCGTTCCATCGCGGACAGGCAAACGCTCAGTCTGGTGGCGAGCCACGACGCTGCGCATCTGGAGCGCAACGCGGCCATGCCTGTTGGCGGGGATAAGGGGCCGCGTCTTTTGCGATCCGCCGTCATTTACGGCCCCAATGCTGCCGGGAAAAGCAATGTGTTGCGAGCCTTGGAGACTTTCCGCCAATGGGTGCTGCGTTCCTCCGGGTTGGCGTTCCCCCCGCCTTCCGGAATTCCCGACAATCCCTGTCCTCCTTTGACACCGTTTCTACTTGGACAGTCCGATGATGACCCCTGCGAGTTTGACATCGTTCTCGACCTGGAGGGGGTGCGTTATCACTATGGTCTGGCGGCGCGAAGAGAGCGGGTCTATCGGGAATGGCTGGTGAGTTACCCCAAAGGGCGTCCGCAACGCTGGTTTGAACGGGGCTATCAGCCAGGAACACAACGATACGAATGGTGGTTCGGCCCAGCCTTCCGGGGCGAAAGGAAACAACGGCAAGCCTGGCAGAACTCCACACGCGACGACGCTCTGTTTTTATCCACGGCCGTACAACTCAATAATGAACAATTACGCCCGCTCCATGACTGGTTTCGGGATGGGTTGATCGTGCTGTTGTCGGGCATTCGCTGGAACCCCGGTCTGAGCCTCGATATGCTGCGCGATGATGATGCTCGATCCCGCTTGATGGCGTTCATGCAAGCCGCGGATGTCGGGATCGATCGCCTGGAGTTGCGAGAAGAAGAAGGCAAGGCGTCTCTCCAGGGCCAAAACGTACCGGGCAGGCTTTGCCGCGTCCTGGCTTGGCACAAAAAAGCGACCGATACGTGTGAAGTCGAATTCGATCTGAACAATGAATCGGACGGCACGCAAAAACTTTTTGAATTCGCGGGAGGCTGGCTGCGCGCGCTGGACACGGGCGCTACTCTGTTCGTCGACGAACTGGATCGCAGTCTGCATCCCAAGCTCACGCGCTTTCTCGTGGAACGGTTCAACAGCCGCCAGAATGAAAAAAACGCGCAACTGATTTTCACAACGCACGATACCAGCCTGCTCGACCCAGAGCTGCTGCGCCGCGATCAAATCTGGTTTACGGAAAAAGATGATAAACGCGCGACGCGGCTTTATTCACTGCTGGATTATTCTCCGCGCAAGGATGAGGCGCTGGAGCGCGGCTATCTGAAAGGACGTTACGGCGCGCTTCCCGTCATCGGACATTGGAAATGGTGAGCCGATGGCAAAAAAGCATATTTCTCCGCTGCGTTCGCGGGATTCATTCCGGCGCAAGCCGGGCCGCAAGCCGCCTCGTTCGGTCACGCTGATTGTCTGCGAAGGCGAAAAAACCGAACCATTCTATTTTGAGGCATTGCGCCGTCATTACGGCCTGTCCAATGCCGAAATCGTCATTGCCGACAATACCCGAGGTTCAGCGCCTGTCTCCGTCGTGGAATTTGCCGAACGAAAAGCGCGCAATGAAAGTAGTTATGACCGGATTTTTTGCGTGTTCGACCGTGATGCGCATGAAAATTTTGAACGAGCGCGACAACAAATCCGAGACTTGGCAGAAAAGAAGCGGCGACCCTTGCCGATCGCTGAAATCATCTCCATTCCCTGTTTCGAGTTGTGGATTTTGCTGCATTTCGAGCGCAGCGACGCGGCTTTCGAGAATTGTGTCGCTGTGGTTCGGCGGATCAGGGGGAAACACTTGCCGGGCTACTCCAAGTCTGATGACTTCATCATGAACGCACTATTGCCGCGCCTCGATGACGCCATGGCCAATGCGGAATGGCTGGAACGCCGCGCAATGGCGAATGAGTGGAATCCGTACACTTCGGCACATCGACTGGTACGACATATGAAAACCGAAAGCGAGAGAAAAAATGAAAGCGTGGCCGACTCATGAATGAAACCACGAACATCGTGCTGGCCTGTCGGGGCCTCAAAAAGACCTACCGCCAGGGAACGGTGGGCGAAGTGCCGGTACTGACTGGCGTCGACCTCGAAGTCGCCATTGGGGAGCGCGTGGCGATCGTCGGCGCTTCCGGTTCGGGGAAGAGTACGCTCCTGCACCTCTTGGGCGGGCTGGACAGCCTGTCCGCCGGCTCGGTGTGGCTGATGGGGCGCGACCTGTCGATGATCGGCGACGCGGAGCGTGGCGCGATGCGCAACCGGCATCTCGGCTTCGTCTACCAGTTTCATCATTTGCTGCCGGAATTCACCGCGCTGGAAAACGTCGCCATGCCGCTCCTCATCCGTCGCATGTCGCGCGAGGAAGCGGCGGAGAAAGCGGCGGCGATGCTTGCCGAAGTCGGCCTTGCGCACCGGCAAAAACATACGCCGTCCGAACTCTCCGGCGGCGAACGCCAGCGCGCGGCGATCGCTCGAGCGCTCGTGACCGGGCCGGCGTGCGTGCTGGCCGACGAGCCGACCGGCAACCTCGACCGGCAGACGGCCGAAAACGTTTTCGAGCTGATGCTCTCGCTCAACCGCGCGCACCGCTTGAGCTTCATCATCGTCACGCACGACCCCAGCCTCGCCGCGCGCGCCGACCGGATTCTTTCTTTGAGCGACGGCGTTCTGCGTGGGGTGTGAGTAAACTGTCCTCGTTTCCCGCTTTTTCGCTTCGACTCATCAAAGCCCGACAGGCTCTTGGTCATTCCGCCTTTCTGATCCCTGGCTACGAACCCGTGCGGCGCTGGTGGGCCGCCATGTGGATGCCGCTTGCGATGAGGACGGCCATGCCGATCAGCGACCAGATGTCCGGGAAATCTCCGAAGACGACGAAGCCGATCAGCGCGACCCAGATCAATTGCGAGTAGCTGAACGGCGCGAGGCGCGCCGCGGACGCATAGACGTAGGCTTTGATCAGAATCAAATGTCCCAGCGCGGCGAAGAGGCCGATGGCGGCGAAGGCCAGAGCATGCCCCCAAGTCTTCGGCAGAGTCCAGACATCGGGAAGAACGCCAGAGAGCAGCACGGTGCCGACCAGCCCGGCATAGAAAATCGAGGTGTAGGGACTGTCTAGGTGGGCGAGGCGCCGCGTGACGATCTGGTAGATGGCAAAGGTGGTGGCGTTCGTGACCGGAAGCAGCGCCGCCCAGGTGAAGACGCCGCTTCCTGGCCGGATGATGATGAGCACGCCGACGAAGCTGCACAGGATGGCAATCCAGCGCGCGAATTCCACTTTTTCTTTAAGAAAGATGACCGACAGCAGGGTGACGAACAGCGGCGCGAGATAGGAAATCGCCGTCGCTTCCGCGAGCGGCAGGAATTTCAGGGCGCTGATGAACAAGAGCGAGCCGAGCAGCAGCAGCAGGCCGCGCAAGACTTGTTCCGCCGGGCGCTGCGTGCGGATCAGCTTCATGCGGTAGCGCGGCCCGAGCAGGACGACGACGAGCAGCAAGTGAAAGGCGAAACGCGCCCAGACGACGAGCGATACCGGATAGAAAAGGGTCAG
>JAIRWW010000257.1 GCA_031268685.1 Azoarcus sp. | reverse complement strand
GAACGGCTCATGCCCGCCACGCCCGCCTTGGAAGCGGCGTAGTTGGCTTGCCCCGGATTGCCGGTGCTGCCGACTACCGAGGTAATGCTGATGATGCGGCCCGCGCGCGCCTTCATCATGCCGCGCATCACCAGCCGCGTCATGCGGAACACTGCCTTGAGGTTGACGTCGATGACGGCATCCCACTCTTCGTCCTTCATCCGCATGGCGAGGTTGTCGCGGGTAATGCCGGCATTGTTGACCAGGATGCTGATCGTGCCGAATTCCTTTTCGACTTCGGCCACCGCCGCCTCGCAGGCCGGGCCGTCGGTGACATCGAATGCCTTGGCGCCGCCCTTGATTCCGGCATCGCGCAAAGCCTGCGCCAGTTCCGCGGCGGTTTCGTCCGTCGTGGCCGTGCCGACCACGGTCGCCCCCTGGCGTCCAAGCTCGAACGCCACCGCGCGGCCGATGCCGCGCATCGCGCCCGTCACCAGCGCAATTTGTCCTTCAAGCGAATAACTCATATCGTCCTCACCGCCGCGATGGCCTGTTCGAGACTCGCCGCATCATGCGCCGAGCCGCCGTCGATGTCCTTGCTGATTCGTCTGGTCATGCCGGCGAGCACCTTGCCAGGACCGCATTCTATGACGCGATTCAGGCCGCGCGCGGCCATCTCTGTCACGGATTCGATCCAGCGCACCGGCGAAAACGCCTGGCGGACGAGAGCGTCACGGATTTTTTCAGGATCGTCATAGACGGCAACGTCCACATTGTTCAGTACCCCAATTTGCGGCCTGGAGATGTTTACCGTCGCCAAGCGCTCGCCCAGGCGCTCCGCCGCCGGTTTCATCAGCGCGCAATGGAATGGCGCCGATACCGGCAACAGCACCGCACGCTTGGCGCCCCTGGCTGTGGCAAGCGATATTGCGCGCTCCACCGCAGCCTTGGCTCCAGCAATCACGATCTGGCCCGGCATGTTGAGATTGGCGGCCTCCACGACTTCACCCTGCGCGGCCTCGGCGCAGGCGGCGCGAACTTCATCGGCGTCCAGCCCCATGAGCGCCGCCATGCTGCCCTCGCCCGCCGGAACGGCTTCCTGCATCGCCTGGGCGCGAAACCGCACTAGCGGCACGGCATCGGCAAACGCCAAGGCGTCCGCCGCGACCAGCGCTGAATACTCGCCCAGGCTATGGCCAGCCACCAAAGCCGGCTGCGGGCCGCCCGCCGCCCGCCAGGCGCGATACACCGCCACCCCGGCGGTCAACATCAGGGGCTGCGTATTGACTGTCAGCGCAAGACGCTCGGCTGGCCCTTCCTGCGCCATTTGCCACAAATCTTCACCCAGTGCCGCCGATGCCTCGGCGAAAGTCTCGCGGATGGCCGGAGAGTCGCCATAAGCGTTCATCATCCCCACGGACTGTGACCCCTGACCGGGGAATATCAATGCGAAAGTCATTTTTTCTCCGTTGAACACAGACATTCACCGGCACAGATCAGAAATCGAACAGCGCTGCGCCCCATGTGAAGCCGCCGCCGACGCCTTCAATCACTACTCGCTGACCGGCACGAATTTGCCCGGCCCGCGCCGCACAGTCGAGCGCAATCGGAACTGAAGCCGCCGAGGTATTGCCATGGCGGTCGACAGTGGTGACTACTTTATCCATCGGCAAGCCAAGGCGTTTGGCCGTAGCCTGGATGATGCGAATGTTGGCCTGATGCGGCACGAGCCAGTCTATGCTCTCGTGCGGCACACCGGCGAGAGCGGCCACTTCCTGCGCCACGTCGCCGAGCACCCTGACCGCGAACTTGAACACCGCCTGCCCATCCATGCGCAGGAAAGGATCGCCGACCACCTTGCCGTCGGCGATGCTGCCGGGCACGCACAGAATCGAATGGTTGCTGCCATCGGCATGCAGCGCGGTGGCTCGCACGCCGGGAACGGAAGATGCCTCCAGCACCACTGCGCCCGCGCCGTCGCCGAAAAGCACACAGGTGCCGCGATCCGTCCAGTCGAGAATACGCGAAAACACTTCCGCGCCAATTACCAGCGCCCTGCTGTGGCTGCCCGATGCGATGAATTTTTCTGCTATCGCCATCCCGTAGACGAAGCCGCAGCACACGGCCTGTACGTCGAAAGCCGCCCCGCCGCTCCGGATGCCCAAGCCTGCCTGCACCAAGGTTGCCGTACTCGGAAAAATATAATCTGGCGTTGAAGTCGCCACAATGACGAGATCGATGTCTCCTGCCTCGCAGCCTGCGGACTCTATGGCCCGGCGCGCAGCGACAAGCGCCAGTTCGCTCGCCATGACGCCGGGCGCGGCGAAATGGCGGGCGCGGATACCGGTGCGGGACGCTATCCACTCATCCGAGGTATCGACGCCGCGCGCAAGCAGATCGTCGTTCGTAACCGGTTCTCCCGGCAAATAACTGCCAGTGCCGGCGATCTTTGCATAAGTCATGCGCCTTGCTCTCCATTCGCGCCTGTAATCGCAGCCATCCGATCACCGATACGCTCGACCAGCCGGTTCTCGGCGGCATCGGCAGCCCTGGCGAGCGCCTGCTCGAAAGAGAAAATATCCGCCGAACCATGACTTTTGACCACGATGCCGCGCAAACCGAGCAAGACCGCGCCATTGTAGCGGCGAGGATCCGCCCGGCGCTTGAAACGCATCAGCACTGGCCGCGCTATCAGACCCGCCAAGCGCGAAAGCAGCCCACGCTCGAATTCTTCGCGCAAGAACAGCGACATCATCCGCGCCAGGCCCTCGGTCGTCTTGAGCGCCACATTGCCGACGAAACCATCGCATACCACGACGTCGGTTACGCCCTTGTAGATATCGTCGCCTTCGATATTGCCGTAGAAATTGAGATTGCTCGCGCGCAACAGATTAATGGCCTTCTTGGTCACTTCGTTGCCCTTGATCTCCTCCGCCCCGACGTTGAGCAGACCCACCGATGGACGTTCGGAATGATCGAGCGCCGACGCCAACACCGCCCCCATGATGCCGAACTGGAGCAGATGCTCCGCCGTGCAATCCACGTTGGCGCCAAGATCGAGCGCGTAGGTATGCCCCTTGACAGCGGGCAGCGCAAAACAGATCGCCGGGCGGTCGATGCCCGGCAGCATCTTGAGCACGAAGCGCGAAATCGCCACCAGCGCGCCGGTATTCCCCGCCGAAACCGCCGCCTGCGCCTGCCCCGCCTTGACCAATTCGGCCGCTACGCGAATCGAAGAATCCTTCTTGGCGCGCATTGCGCTCACCAGCGGCTCGTCCATGCCTACGACCTGAGTGGCATTGTGGATGCGCATGCGCGTCCCGAACCCGGCGGCGGCTTCGCCCACCAGCGGCTTCAAGACATCTTCGCGCCCGACCAGGATCGCATTCATGGCGGGATGGCTGCGCAAAAAAGCCAGCGAAGCGGGCACAGTCACGGAAGGGCCGTGATCTCCGCCCATGCAATCGACCGCAACAGTGACACTCATCTAATTCTCATCATCGAAAGAAATGGTACGAAAAAAACGGCGCGGGCGCTCCGCGCCCCGCGCCGCCTTCCATGACCCATCCGGGACTTATTCGTCCTTGCCTTTGGCAACCTTCCTGCCGCGGTAAAAACCGCTCGGGCTGACGTGATGCCGCAAATGCACTTCACCCGTGCCCGGCTCCACAGCCAGCGCGGGCGCGGTAAGGAAATCATGCGCGCGATGCATACCGCGCTTCGATGGGGATTTTTTGTTCTGCTGGACAGCCATGAAACACTCCTGAATACAAATTACCCGCCGCCGCCACGCAGGGCGGCAAGCACGCCAAACGGTGATTCTCCACGCGCCTCGCCATCCGCTTCCGCCAGGCGCGACGCACCACAATTTTCATGCCGGGGCGCTATCGGCAGCGCAAGGATGATCTCATCCTCGACCAGCGACAACACATCGGCCTCGCCATCAAGTACCTCGATTGCATCGGACTCGTCGTTTTCCAGTTCGTCATCGGGCAAAACCTGCCCGGCGCGCACTGGCCGCAACACCGCATCGACCGTCAGATTCCATTCCAGACCTTCAAGACAACGCTGGCACAGCAGCATCAACCGTCCGGTCACGCCCAGATCAAGCCGCGGCCCGCCTTCGGCATCTATATGCCCAGCAAGCCGCCAGCGCACCACGCCGCCGTTATCCGCGAGCCGATCAGCAATACGCCTGAAAGCCGCCACCGGCGTTTCGCCTTCCAGCACGCTACCATCGAAGGCAAATCGAAAAACGTCAGTGATGCGTCTTTGTTTCATTCCAAAACCGGCCAAGCCTTGCCCGGGCATAAGCGGCAGATAATATTATGCCTTTCAGCCACTGTCAAAGCCCCATTGCCGCGCATCAGCACTAATACCATGACTTCATCCACATCCTTCCTTTCAAACCGCCCCGTCCTCGTCCTTGCCTCCACCTCGGCCTACCGCCGCCAACTGTTGGA
>JAIRWW010000122.1 GCA_031268685.1 Azoarcus sp. | reverse complement strand
ATGAGATGGCCCAAGGCCAGCATCCGACGGCGGCGAAAAATGGCAGGATGGGACGACAATGAGCGTATGCGGGTAATCGGTATCTCACAAATATGTTAAATAAGTGCGTTCGCCCTGGTCACACAGGCGAGCTATTTCTTCGTCCGTGATGGTCGTTAGGAACTGCGCTCCACGGTCTTGCTCGATACGGTCAAATTCCGCCTCTAGCTCCGTGATCCATGGGCGGGCAATGGATGCCGCCGCTTTCTTGTCTGTACAGCCGGTATTAAGCCACAGGATCGGCCCATTTCCCGGGTATGCATGGATGCACGTTTTCCGGATGCGCTTCTGTGCTCGCCATGTGCGCCCACGGAGCACTAAACCCAAGCCTTTATATGACATATCGTTGTTCATTTCGCATGACCGCAGGAGAAAAGTATCCCGCGATGTATTCCTCAACGATTGTCAGTAAGTCCCGGAAGCCCTTTAACTACGCCGTTTCTAGGAAAGTCAATCCGTTACGGCGTATCCTTATGTGTTATGGCGGAGAGAGGGGGATTCGAACCCCCGTCAGGGTATTACCCTGAACACGCTTTCCAGGCGTGCGACTTAAACCACTCATCCATCTCTCCGCGAGGCTGGGCATTCTAGCGGTTCCGTGCGTGAAGGGAAAGTGTCCCGTGCGCGGTATGTTGGGAGATTGAGCGCTCTCCGAGCCAAAACCTTAGCTGGGTTCGATATGTGGATTCGCAGGGCAGTGTGAGGAGAGTATTTCGGCGGCTTTTTCCCGTATTGTCATAATTTCGGGTGAACTACCCAGCTTGTCCATGGCGTCATGGATTTTTCTGGCTTCGGCGCAATTGTTTTCTGCGCTGGCGTAAAAAAAGATCAAATTGGCTGCGGCTTTGGCGCGTTCGATTCGCACTTTTTCAGCGTCGCCAAGCTCCCGCATGGTCTCGAAAATTGCCCGCGCTTCGCTTAGATCGCCCGCTTCGGCATAGTCGAACATCAGGTTGAAGGATGCCGAGGCGCGCAAGGCATTCACTTTTTCAGCGTCGCCAAATTCCTGCATGGCTTCGAGAATCGCTCGTGCTTCGGCAAGTTCGCCCGCCGCGCCATAGTCGAGGATCAGGTTGAAAGAGGCCGTGGCGCGTAAAACCAGCATTTCTTCTGCGTCGCCGAATTCCCGCATGGCGTCGAAGACCGCGCGCGCTTCGGCGAGTTCGCCTGCATCGCCGTGCGCGAAAACCCGGTTGACGGAGGCTTTGGCTTGTTCGATTTGGAGTGCTTCCAGATCGTCGAAGTTTTTTATTGCTTCGCTTCGCTTCGCTTTGCGCTGCCGGCGATTTTTATTGTCCGTTTTCGCTTTCATCAAAAACTGACTCCGGTTGGAATTCCCCCTTCAGGGGGAGAATCGGGCCGCAGGAGGGGCGTAAGTCCTTCCGCGCTTTGTCGCCCGGTTACGGGGCGTGGATTGAAACATTTTCGTAAGTCGAGAGGGTTTCTACGTCTCCCGTCCAGGCGTAGGCGGCGAGCAGCGGTTCGTCGCCGGTTTCCATGGCATGGACGATGTTCGCGGGGTGAAGGATCAGTGCGCCGGGTTGTTGTCGCCGGGTGGTGTTTTCCGCCGTCCAGGCCGCGATGCCGGAGACGACGAGGTAGGTTTCTACTGCCGGGTGGCTGTGGCGCGGGTAGAGCAGGCGCGGGCCCATGGCGGTCAGGCCCAGGCAGACTTTTGCGCTTTTGAAGGGGGCGATGGGGCCGATGAGTTCGGCCCAGGCCATGCGCTCGCCGATGTCGGGGGCATCGGGGCGGGGTGTGTAGCTGTAGCGCCAGGGCAGGGCATCCAGTTGCGGCAGGAAGGCGCGGAAGATTGCCGCGGTGGAGGCGTCGCTGTTTTTGGGGGGTGTTTGTTGTAGTTGCCGGATGACGGGATGGCCGCTGGGGCGGAGGTGTTTTTCGTCGGCATGGCGGAGGTCGACGTTGGCCAGCAGGTTCAGGATGTTTTGGAGTTCAGCCGCGATGGGCGAGGGTTCGCGGCCTGCGGCGAGCCGGGCGGCAAGGTGTGCGCGGATGGCTTCGATGGCGGTGAGCGCGGCAAGCGGGGGCATGGGGTGGCTGCGTTTGTTCAGATGGGCCGGGAGCGTAGGGCGACGACGGTGTGGCCGATGGTTTCGCCTTGTTGCCAGGCGGCAAGGGCTTCTTTTGGGCTGAGCGCGTCGGGCGTCAGCCGGTGTTCGATGGCGTGGGCGTTTGCGCCGGATTCTTCCAGGCTTAGGTTGGCGAAGACTTCGGCAAGGCGGCTGGCGCGGTAGAAGTGGTAGGGGCCGAAGCCTTCTTGTTGTTGTTTCAGGTGGCCGCCGATGATTTCTTCTGGATCGGTCTGGATTTTCCAGCCATAGGTGAAGATTTCGGCATGGTAGCCGGTTAGCCGTCCCATTTCGCGGAAGATTTCGAGCGGGATGCGTCCGCCGAGCAGCGAGAGCACCGTGCCGCCGGGGGCCAGGAAGGGTTTGGCTTTTTGGAGGGCGATGGTGTGGAGCGCCAGCAGGTTTCGACGCATGAGCGGCGGGACGTTTTCTTTTCGGGGAGGGATGTGGCCGGCGCTTTTGCGCGCGGTGGCGGCTTCTTCGGCGTCGGCGATGGGGATGTTGGGCAGGTTTTCGTAGATCAGGTCGTAGCGCGGCGGTGTTGCGCCGTTGGGGGCGAGGGGTTCCAGGAGGTCGCCGTGACCGGCTTCGATTGTGATGTTGTCGGGGGTTTTCAGGTTGTTGCGGATGTTGTCGGCGGCGGCGGCGACGACATCCTGATGGACGTCGGTGATGCCGATCCGGGTCGCGCCCAGGGTTTCGATGGCGGCGAGGGCGTCCAGGCCAACGCCGGTGCCAATGCTGCAAAAACTGGTTTGCGGGCCTTGCAGGCGGTTGATGAGCTTGAAGGCGGGGGTGGCTATGGTGGCGACCCAGTCGCTGAGAATGTCGTCGATGCTGGGGAGGAAGGCGTGTTCGGTGACGCGAATGTCCAGTGTGTTTTTCAGGCGCGCGGGGGCGTCGTCGAGCTTCAGGTAGCGGGCGGTGTCGATTTGCATGGGAGAGAGATGGCGGGGCAGGGCGGGCGGGCGAGGTGAGCGCTCAGGCGGCGTTCAGTGCCTGGTCGAAGTCGGCGATCAGGTCGGCTATGTCTTCGGTGCCGACGGAGACGCGGATCATGTCCGGCGTGATGCCAGCGGCAAGGCATTGTTCTTCGTTGAGTTGGGCATGGGTGGATGTGGCGGGGTGCAGGACGCCAGTGCGGGCGTCGGCGATGTGCACGACGAGGGCGGCGACTTTCAGGCGCTTGACGAAGCGGCGGACGGCGTCGAGGCCGCCCTTGATGCCGAAGGTGAGGATGCCGCTGCCGTTTTTGTGGCGGAAGTATTTTTCGATGTGTTTTTTGCCGGTGGCGTTTAGCCCGGGGTAGTTGATCCAGGCGACACTGGGGTGCTTTTCCAGGAAGTCGGCGAGCGCGTGTGCGTTGTCGCCGTGGCGCGGCATGCGCAGGTGCAGGGTTTCAAGGCCCATATTGAACAGGAAGGCGTTCATGGGGCTGAGGCAGCCGCCGAAGTCGCGCAGGAATTGGGCGCGGGCTTTGATGAGGAAGGCCGTCTGCGGGAAGCTTTCGGTGTAGATCACGCCGTTGTAGGTCGGGTCTGGGGTGGTGAAGTCGGGGAATTTGCCGTTCGTCCAGTCGAAGTTGCCGCCATCAATTACCGCGCCGCCAATGCTGGTGGCGTGCCCGTCTATGTATTTTGTGGCGGAGTAGGTGACGATGTTTGCGCCATGTTTGAACGGTTGGCAGAGCCATGCGGTGGCCAGCGAGTTGTCGACGATGAAGGGGATGCCGTGTTTTTTGGCGATGCCAGCCAGTTTGTCGAAATCGAGTATGGCGAGGCCCGGATTGCCGATGGTTTCGCCGAAGATCAGGCGGGTTTCGGGGCGGATGAGTTTTTCTATTTCCGCCTGGGGGGCGTTGGGGTCGAAGAAGCTGGTTTCGATGCCGAATTTTTTGAGCGTGGAGTTGAACAGGGTAAAGGTGCCGCCGTAGAGCTGGCTTGCCGAGAGGATGTGGTCGCCCGCCCGGACGATGGAGATGACGGCCAGGAGGTTTGCAGCTTGGCCCGATGCGGTAGCCACTGCCGCCGCGCCGCCTTCGAGCAGGTTCATCCGTGCCTCGAATCCGGCGACGGTCGGATTGCTGGTTCGGCTGTATTTGTGGCCGAAGGCTTGCAGGGTCATGATCCGGTTGACGTGGTCGATGTCGTCGTATTTGTAGGTGGTGCTCTGGACAATGGGCAGGATGCGCGGCTCGCTGACTTTGGGGTCGTAGCCGCCTTGTATGCAAAGGGTGTCGAAGGAAAGTTGCGGCGCGGCGCTTTCGGGCGCGGCGGCCAGGGCGGCAGTGGCTTCAACGGCGGCAGCGGCTTTTTTGGATTGTTTTTTGCTGGCGGCTTTTCCAGAGTGCTTTTTGGATGCGTCGGTTTTGGGCATGGCAAATCAATTACGACTGTAAGTGAAAGGCAGAAGTATAGACTGCGGGCGCGCTGCTGCGAGTTATAAGGGCATTCACTATATTTCTAAATTATCGTATAGACTTCTGGCGGCGCTGCTGCGAGTCTTGAACAGCTCAGGCGATGGCGGGCGCTAGTGTTTGGATTGGCTTGAAATGCTTCCGTTTATATTTCTTCGCCAGCCCCTATAATGCACATTTTTGCTGTTCCTGCCGCTTATGACCCTTGTCGCCAACCCCGCCGCGCCCGCCAGCAATTTCATCCGCAATGCTGTCGACGAGGACAATCGCACGGGCAAATGGGATGGACGGGTGGAAACCCGTTTCCCGCCCGAACCGAACGGCTATCTGCATTATGGCCATGCCAAGTCGATCTGCCTCAATTTTGGCCTGGCCGAATCTTACGGTGGCGTGTGCCATTTGCGGTTCGATGACACCAACCCCGCGAAGGAAGACAAGGAATACGTCGACGCTATCGT
>JAIRWW010000166.1 GCA_031268685.1 Azoarcus sp. | reverse complement strand
GGTTTACTTCGCCCGGCGCGCTTTTTTTTCTTCGATGCCGGAGACGCCTTCGCGCCGCGCCAGTTCCCGGCGCACATCGTCGACGGAAAGCCCGTGGAAGGCGAGCAAGGCCAGTGTGTGGAAAAGCACGTCCGCCGCCTCATAGACAATGCCGTCCGGTCCGCCGTCCTTGCTTGCCATGATTAGTTCGGCGGTTTCTTCGCCGATTTTCTTCAGTATCGCGTCCGGCCCGCCAGCGAAAAGCTTCGCCGTATAAGAGGTCTCCGGGTCGCCGCCACGGCGCGCCGCGAGCGTGGCGGAAAGCCGGTCGAAGATGTCGCTGTCGCTGTCGCTGCCGCTATCGCTGCTGATATTCGTTGTGGTGGCGCTCATTTTTTTCCAGGGCTTTCCCGGTAGATGTCCTTGGGGTCTTTCAGCACCGGCTCGGCGTCTTGCCAGGCGCCGTCGGCGTAGCGCCGGAAAAAGCAGCTGTGCCGCCCGGTATGGCAGGCGATGCCGCCCGCCTGCTCGATGGAAAGCAGCAGCGCGTCGCTGTCGCAGTCGATGCGGATGTCGAGCACTTTCTGCACGTGGCCAGATTCTTCGCCCTTGTGCCACAGGCGTCCGCGCGAGCGCGACCAGTACACGGCTTCGCCTATTGCCACGGTGCGCGCCAGCGCTTCTCGGTTCATCCACGCGAACATCAGTACTTTGCCGCTGGCCGCTTCCTGCACGATTACCGGCGTTAGTCCGGCTGCATCCCAGCGGATGGCATCCAGCCAGATTTCGCCGCCGCCCTCGCTCACAGCCTGACCTCGATGCCGCGCGCGCGCATCAGCTCTTTGGCTTCGCGCACTGTGTGCTCGCCGAAGTGAAAGATGCTCGCCGCCAGCACCGCGTCCGCGCCGCCCGCGCTCACGCCGTCGACAAGGTGATCGAGCGTTCCCACGCCGCCGCTGGCGATCACGGGAATGCGCACGGCCTCGGCCACGGCGCGGGTCAGGTCGAGATCGAATCCGGCGCGGGTGCCGTCCCGATCCATGCTGGTGAGCAGGATTTCGCCCGCGCCCAGCGCTTCGACTTGCCGCGCCCATTCCATGACATCCAGCCCCGTGCCCTTGCGCCCGCCGTGGGTGAAGACTTCCCACTTGCCGGGGGCGCTGCGCTTGGCGTCGATCGCTACCACGATGCACTGGCTCCCCACTTTGGCGCTGGCTTCGTGCACGATTTGCGGCCTATTCACCGCCGCGGTGTTGATGCTCACTTTGTCGGCCCCGGCGTTGAGCAAGCGCCGCACGTCTTCTACGGTGCGCACGCCGCCGCCCACGGTCAGCGGGATGAAGACTTGTTCAGCCACTTTTTCGACGACATTGAGGATGATGTCGCGCGCATCGCAACTGGCGGTGATGTCGAGGAAGGTCACCTCGTCGGCCCCTTGTTCGTCGTAGCGGCGCGCGACTTCGACCGGATCGCCCGCATCGCGCAAATCGACGAAGTTCGTCCCCTTGACGACGCGCCCGGCGTTGACGTCCAGACAGGGAATGATGCGCTTGGCCAGCATCAGCGCGCCCGCGCGGCGAGTTCGTCGGCGCGCGCCTGCCCGGCGGCGAAATTGAGTGTGCCTTCGTAGATGGCGCGCCCGGTGATGGCGGCGCTCACGCCTTCGTCTTCGATGGCGCACAGCGCTTCGATGTCGGCAAGGCTCGCCACGCCGCCGCTGGCGATTACGGGAATGCGCAAGGCCCGCGCCAGTCGCACCGTGGCTTCGATGTTGACGCCGCTCAACATGCCGTCGCGCCCGATGTCGGTGTAGATCACCGCTTCGACGCCGTAATCTTCAAACTTTTTCGCCAAATCGACGACATCGTGTCCGGTGACTTTCGACCAGCCGTCGACGGCCACCTTGCCGTCGCGCGCATCAAGCCCGACGATGATGTGCCCAGGAAAGGCGCTGCAAGCATCGTGCAGCAGACCGGGGTTCTTCACCGCGGCGGTGCCGATGATGACGTAGGTAATGCCTTCGTCGAGATAGCGTTCGATGGTGTCGAGGTCGCGTATGCCGCCGCCGAGCTGCACGGGGATGTCGTCGTCGACTTCACCGACGATGGCGCGAATCGCTTTGCCGTTGACGGGCTTGCCCGCGAAAGCGCCGTTGAGGTCGACCAGATGCAGGCGTCGCGCGCCCTGATCCAGCCAGTGCCGGGCCATGTCGGCGGGCACTTCCGAAAAAACCGTGGCATCGTTCATTTCGCCTTGCCGAAGGCGAACACAATGGCCGTCCTTGAGATCGATGGCAGGGATGAGCAACATACTGGAGAGAAATCGTAGTCGATGATCGTTGCGGGCGTCCGCTAATCAGGGCGCCCATCGCATGAAGTTGGACAACAGGCGCAAACCAGCCTGAGCGCTTTTTTCGGGATGGAATTGAGCCGCGAAGATATTAGCCCGCTCCACTGCGCTGGTAAAGCGGATGCCGTGCCCGGTTTCGGCGGCGATCACGCCTGTATCCGCCGGACGCACATGGTAGCTGTGAACAAAGTAAAAGCGCGCCCCGTCCGGAATGCCTTCCCAGAGCGGGTGCGGGCGTCGCCGCCATACTTCGTTCCAGCCCATATGAGGCACTTTCAGGCGCGCGCCGCTGGCGTCGTACATGGCTTCGTCGCGGAAACGCACGACATCGCCCGCGAAGATGCCGAGGCCCGGCACGTTCCCCTCGTCGCTGCGCTCGAACAGCATTTGCAGACCAATGCAGATCCCCAGGAAGGGTTTGGATGCCGCGGCATCGAGTACCGCCGGGCGCAGGCCGCGCAGATCGAGTTCGCGCATGCAGTCGGGCATCGCGCCCTGACCGGGGAATACCACCCTGTCAGCGGCGGCGACCCGCGCCGGATCGGCGGTAATTTCTACCCGGCAGCCCGGCGCGACGTGTTCAATGGCTTTCGCCACCGAACGCAGATTACCCATGCCGTAGTCGATGACAGCCACTGCGCTCATCGCGCCCATCCATTAAGAACGAAAGAAAAGGCAATAAAGATGCCCCAAGCGCGCTGTAAAGTCCAAGCCCAATTCATCACGAAAACCCGCTTATGGAATCGCGCCTCTTTACGTTGGAAACATATCAGAGCGCACCCTTGGTCGACGGCACCACGTCTGCGGCGCGCCTGTCGTGCTCGATGGCCGCACGCAAAGCCCGGCCAAACGCCTTGAATATGGTTTCGCACTGGTGATGCGCATTGTCGCCGCGCAGGTTGTCGATATGCAGCGTAATGCCTGCATGGTTGACGAAGCCCTGGAAAAATTCGCGCGCCAGATCGACATCGAAGCCGCCGATGCGCTCGCGGGCGAAGCTCACAAAATAGAACAGGCCGGGCCGCCCGGAAAGATCGAGCGCCACCCTGGAGAGAGATTCATCGAGCGGCACATAGGCATGGCCGTAACGGCGCACGCCTTTTTTGTCGCCTATCGCCCTGGCGAACGCCTGCCCGAGCGCAATGCCGATATCTTCCACCGAATGATGGTCGTCGATGTGGATGTCGCCCTCGCAGCGCACTTCGAGGTCGATGAGACTGTGCCGAATCACCTGGTCGAGCATGTGATCGAGAAAAGGCACGCCCGTATCGAGTTTGCCCTGCCCTGCGCCGTCGAGGTCGAGACGCACCGAGATGCGGGTCTCTGAAGTATTGCGGGTAACGCTGGCCTGACGCATGGTCTGTTCTGGAAACAGGTAGGTAAGCGTTGCATGATACCATCGCCAGCGACAACAACGCTTCCCGGCAAATTTGTTCATCCGGCCTTGTCCGGCCCCGAACATGACCTTGCCGCCCGCGCTTCCGTTCCTCCCGCTCCTTTCCTCTTATCCACCGCCATCCCCGCATGAGCCGCTACTGGAGCGCCGTCACCCACGGCCTGACCCCATACGTACCGGGCGAACAACCCGCCATCGACAATCTCATCAAGCTCAACACCAATGAGAACCCC
>JAIRWW010000107.1 GCA_031268685.1 Azoarcus sp. | reverse complement strand
CTGCCCGTTCTGCGACGTCGGTCATGGCCGCCCTGCCCCGCCAGACCACGAAGAACCTGCCGCGCTGGCAGCAACCGTGGCAGCCATGCGGTTGAATTACGCAGTCATCCCCTCGGTCGTCCGCGACGACCTGCGCGACGGCGGCGCGGCCCATTTTGCCGCTTGCATACGCGCCATCCGCGCCGCATCGCCCGCCACCGCCATCGAAGTGCTGGTACCGGATTTCCGTGGCCGCGAGCCTG
Source organism: Azoarcus sp. (assembly GCA_031268685.1). GTDB lineage: Bacteria > Pseudomonadota > Gammaproteobacteria > Burkholderiales > Rhodocyclaceae > WRNU01. Next base: position 2,553 of record JAIRWW010000107.1, on the reverse strand, counting down.
CCGCGCTTGATGCTTTCGCCGACGCCTTGCCCGATATCCTGAACCACAATCTCGAAACCGTGCCACGCCTCTACCGCCAGGCGCGTCCCGGCGCGGACTACGCCGCCTCGCTCGCACTGCTCGAAAACTTCAAGATGCGCTACCCTGGCGTCCCAACAAAGTCCGGCCTGATGGTCGGCCTTGGCGAAAACGACGACGAGATCCTCGCCGTCATGCGCGATCTGCGCACCCATGGCATCGACATGATCACCATCGGCCAGTACCTGCAACCCTCTGCCAGCCATCTGCCGGTATTGCGCTACGTCCATCCCGACACGTTCAAGATGTTCGAGCGCGAGGCGCTGGAAATGGGTTTCAGGAACGCCGCTTGCGGGCCTATGGTGCGGTCAAGCTACTGGGCAGACAGGCAGGCGCACGGCGCAGGGGTTTTGTGAATTCCAGCAATAAGCGCTGCTAAACATCGCCGAACGCTACAGTGTGTTAAGACGAGACGTAAGGCGAGTGGCAAATCTTGGAGATTTTCCTGACCTCAAAAATCCCCCGCCAGCGCTTGCAAGGCGGCAATCGCAGCCAGTCCCGCCGTTTCGGTACGCAAAATACGGGGTCCCAGGCCGACTGACTGGCAACCAGCGCGCAGGCAAAGCCTTTGTTCTTCTTCGCTCCAGCCGCCTTCTGGGCCTATGAAAAGGTGAACAGGAACAGAGGGAAGGGGGCGGATCGCGGAAAGGGATGCGCCTCCTGGGAGCAATAGCAAACGCATGACATCCTGCTGGCCAAGACAGGAGGCGAGGTTTTGCACCGGTGCGATGAACGGTATACGGTTGCGGCCGCACTGTTCGCAAGCGGCGATGATGGTTTGCCGCCAGTGTTCGCACTTTTTGGCGGCACGCTCATCGCTGGGACGAGGCAGGGAGCGCGCTGTCCATAGTGGAATGAATCCGGCTACACCAAGTTCTACCGCTTTTTGGATAGCCCAATCCATTTTGTCCGCGCTAATCAGCGCCTGTACCAATACTAGTGCGAGCGGCGATTCCCGCTCATCTGTTTCCAGCCATCGCCCATCGACTGCATAGGCACTGCGTGCGCGGATGTCGAGCCGGGCGCGCAACTCACCGCCGCTGCCGTCAAAAAGTGTTACAGGATCGCCTGGCGCAAGGCGCAGGACTTTGAGCGCATGATGGGCCGCGGCGGGAGGAAAAGCGATTTCTCCGGCGTGCGGCAAAGTGCCGGGAAAGTAAAAGCGCGAATTCATGTGCAAAACCTTGTCCCATCTCGTATCATTATCGTCATGACAGAGAAGTTTATCCCAAGTATCGTGCTTTTTCCGCAGAGCGCAAAAAAAACGGGATGTTTGCGACATCCCGTTCTAACAAGACGCCACAGTCAGGCAAAGGCCCTATCTGGCGTTCTCCTCGCTATTTCGAATCTCCCTCCCCAGGCAGATGCGTTTTTTTGGGCGCCGCCACGCGGCGCATACACTCATCATGGCTGTTTGCTACATGATGATACCCACCCGTTACAAAACGGTACTTGCCCGGCACACATATCTTCTATGATTTCGCCCATATTGTTCGTGCAATATTTGTTTTTCTACTCGTAAAATCCACAATGTCTACCTTCGAAAAATCCCCCGCCCACCCATGGTCACGCCGCGCGCTGATCGCTCTCGGAGCTACCGCACTGGCCGCTTGTGGCTGGCTGGCTGGTTCGCGCTTGATTAGCGATGGCGGCGATCTGGCCGCCACCTACCAATTCACCGTCGTAGAGCGCGGCGATATCGAGGATATCGTCACCGCCACCGGCACACTGCAACCGCGCGATTATGTGGATGTTGGAGCGCAGGTTTCGGGGCAACTCCAGAAAATTCACGTCAAGGTCGGCTCCGAAGTCAAAGCGGGCGATTTGCTTGCCGAAATCGACCCGACCGTTTATCTCTCCAGGGTTGATGCTTCCCGCGCCCAACTACGCAATCAGCGTGCGCAGCTCAAGGAGCGCGAGGCGCAACTCACGCTGGCGCGAATCCAACACCACCGCCAGCAAGCGCTGATGGCCGAAGACGCCACCACTGCCGAGGGTTTGCAAACCGCCGAAGCCTCGCTGAAATCGGCCGAAGCTTCGCTTGAAGCTCTGCGCGCCCAGATTGAGCAAACAGAATCTTCTCTGCGCGGCGACGAAGCCAACCTGCAATACGCGCGCGTGCTCTCGCCTATGAGCGGTACCGTAGTGTCGATCAGCGCCCGCCAGGGGCAGACGCTCAACACCAATCAGCAGGCGCCGACCATTCTGCGCGTTGCCGACCTGACGACGATGACCGTGCAAACCCAGGTTTCGGAAGCCGACATCAGCCGCCTTCGTCCAGACATGCAGGTCTACTTCACGACACTCGGCAACCAGAACAAGCGTTGGTACGGCGCGCTCGGGCAGATCGAGCCTACGCCGACCACGACCAACAACGTGGTGCTCTACAACGCGCTTTTCGATGTACCCAACCCCGATGGCCGCCTGATGACCAATATGACAGCGCAAGTGTTCTTTATTGTCGCGCAGGCGAAA
>JAIRWW010000098.1 GCA_031268685.1 Azoarcus sp. | reverse complement strand
GGGTTTTTGCACGCTGGTGGGGAGGCGATCCGGAACTGGCGAAACAGAGTTTTCATTATGCCCAAAGTCTGTTTGATTCGCCAAGCTTTTCGATGGAAGATACCGTCGAGCGTAGATATCTGGATCAAACCATATTGGGCACCGGTCAGTTAGTCAAAGAAGACTTTGACAATGTGGTTGCCGATTGTGAAAAGCACGGCAACCAGTATATCATTGGCCCGTTTACGCCGCCTTCCGAGGAGCATTGAGTCGGCGCAAGGCGGATGCGGAGCATGAAAACATCCTTTCCGCCCTTCTCGCGACAGCCTTCCTGTCATGCGCTGCCGCGCAGGGAATGGCGGATGAGAAGGAGGATTTCTCCAGACTAGTTTACGATACTCCTCCCTTGGGGCACTTTGATTTCGAGCAAGACCCCGACTACAGCATGATCGTGCAAGAGATCAAGGCATGGATTACCGTTGTCCGATACGAAGGCAAAAACCCCGGTACCGACAAAGTGAAGCGATGGAATCATTTCTGTGCGGTGGGTTACACGCTTCCGGTTGATCCGAATACAAAAGAAGAATTCTCTAAAAAAACAGAGGTTACTGTCTACTGGAAGGAGGAAAGGATTCTCACGTTCTGGACTGGAAGCTATCCAAAGCTGAGAAAAGGGGATGCTGGTTATGGCAAGAGTCTGACTCATGAGCACCACTTCTCAATGGATGACATACTCCCGCGCAAGGATTTGGAAACTACTTTTTTAGGGGGTGCCCAGTTAATCAAAGAGGATGCCGAAAACACGGTTGCCGATTGCGAAAAGCACGGCAACCAGTACATCATTGGCCCGTTTACGCCGCCTTTCGAGGAGCATTGATTTTGGCGCAAGGCGGATACGGTGCATGAAAAACATTTTTTCAGTCTTTCTCGTGGCATCGCTCCTGTCATGCGCTACCATGCAGTGGATGGCGGGGGAGAAGGAGGACTTCTCGGAATTGATTTACAGTTTTCCTCCTTCGGGACATTTAGATTTTGAAAAAGACCCTAAGTTCAGCGCGATTGTGGACGAACTCAAATACTGGATCGTCCATACCCGCTACGACAACGAGGGTAACGAGATCGATAAACTGGACGACAGGAACCATTTCTGCGCGGTGGGCTACAAGTTCCCGCCCAATGTAGATGGGGACGAACGATTCTATATAGAAAAAGAGGTTGTCGTCTACTGGATAGAAAAAGGGATGTCCCGCGTTCAAACGTTGGTATGGGAGCGCCCCGTTGATTGTACCGGCATCGGATTATCGTTATTCAAGCAGTCTGATTCGGAACTCAAACCGTCTGGAAAAAAGCCAGGACATCTTGGGGAAAAACCAGAATCGCCTGCTTTTTTAGCAGGATTTTTGTGGCTTTTTGGAGAACGTTCTGGAAATAAACCAGAACCGTCTGGAAAAGAGCCAGGACGTTCTGGAAAAAAACCAGACGGTTCGAGAAAAAAACCAGGGCCGTCGAGACAAAAGCAGGACAGGCTCCTCCCCGCGCCCGCTTGCTTTTTTATTTACTTTGCCTTGACGCCATCCGGGCCGGGCCTGTCAGCGCAAGCAAGGCGAGCAGCAGCAGAAATACGCCTCCCGAGGCCCAAAAAAACTCCACCAGCGAGAGCGTTGCCGATTGCGTGTCGATCATGCGGTTGATCACTGCCAGGGCTTGCGCCTGATCCATGCCGCGTTCTTGCAGGGCTTCGAGCGCCATTTGCGCCGCTGGTCGGTATGGTTCTATTGTTTCCGCCAATTGCGCGTGATGCAGGGCGGCGCGGCTTTCCCAGAGCGTGACCGAGATCGAGGCGCCGAAGGCGCCCGCCGTGATCCGCGCAAAATTGGATAGACCGGCGGCGGCAGGTACCTGCGCGGGGTCGAGGCCGGACAGCAATATGGCCGACAGTGGCACGAAAAACCCCGCCATGGCGACGCCCTGGACGAGTTGGGGCGCGACCATGTCGAAAAACGCCATGTCGGTGTTGAACCCGGCGCGCATGAAAGAGGCCAGCGCCAGGATGATGAAGGCAAGCGCCGCGAATATGCGGGGGTCGATCCGACCAAGCGATTTGCCCACATAGGGCATGAACAAAATCGCCACAAGGCCGGAAGGCGCCGTGGCCAGCCCCGCCCAGGTGGCGGTGTAGCCCATGTATTGCTGCATCCACAAGGGCTGCACGACGATGCTGGCAAAGAAAACGCCATATCCGAGCGAGAAGGCCAGCGTGCCGAACGTGAAGTTGCGCCGCTTGAATAGCTTCAGGTCGACTATGGGATGCTTTTCGGTCAGTTCCCAGGCGAGGAAAAAGCAGAACCCCGCCATGGCGATGACCGTCAGGACGACGATTTCGGTGGAACCGAACCAGTCCAGTTCTTTGCCTCGATCGAGCACCAGTTGCATCGCCCCGACCCAGATCACCAGCAGGGCCAGCCCCACTGTATCGACCGGCAGACGGGCGGTGGGCAGTTCGCGGTGCTTGAGCAGCATCCAACTCGTCCCCGCCGCCAGCAGCCCAGCGGGGATGTTGATGTAGAAAATCCAGCCCCAGGCCATGTTGTCCGAAATCCAGCCGCCGAGGATGGGGCCGATCACCGGCGCTACCGTCGTGGTCATCGACCAGATGGCCAGCGCCGTGCCGCTTTTGGCGGACGGGTAGCATTGCAGGAGCAGCGATTGCGATAGCGGAATCATCGGCCCGGCCACCAGCCCCTGTATGATGCGAAACGCAATCAGCATATCGAGACTGTGCGCGAGTCCGCACAGCCATGAAGCGAGGACGAAAAGCAGTGTCGAGCACACGAACACCCGTACTTGCCCGAAACGCTGCGCCAGCCATCCGGACAGCGGCACCGAAATGGCGTTGGCGACCGCAAACGAGGTGATGACCCACGTCCCCTGGCTCGCAGAGACGCCGAGATCGCCCGCAATCGTGGGGATGGAGACGTTGGCGATGGTCGTGTCGAGCACGTTCATCAAGGTCGCCAAGGCCAGCGAAATCGTCGCCAGCGTCCGCGCGCTGCCTTCGAGCGGCGGCAGACCGGCGGGGCGCGCGGGACCGGGCATCGTTTACTTCCCGCCGCCGCCAGGTGTGGCGCTGTGCTCGCGGATGATTTCCGCAATCCTGGCGCGCGCTTCGCCAAGCGCATCATCGGATGAAGATGGATTTGCCTCCGGCGGCGATTTCCCGACCTCTTTCTCCGTCCCGACCATTGCGCCGCCGTTGTCGTGAATGTCCACCGTCGCCCGCATCGACAGGCCAATGCGCAATGGATATTTTTCCAGTTGCGCCGCTTCGATCTCCACCCTGACCGGCACCCGTTGCACAACCTTGATCCAATTGCCGGTGGCGTTTTGCGCCGGCAGCAAGGCGAACGCACTGCCGGTGCCCGCGGCCAGCCCGGCGACACGGCCATGATATTCGACGCTCGACCCATGGAAATCGGCGGTCAACACAACCGGCTGGCCGACGCGCATCCGGCCGAGCTGCACTTCCTTGAAATTGGCTTCTACCCACAACTGGCGCAAAGGCACTACCGCCATGAGCGGCGTGCCTGCCGCTACCCGCTGCCCCACCTGGATATTGCGTTTCGCCACTTGCCCGGCGAGCGGCGCGGTGATGCGCGAGCGCGACCACGCCAGCCAGGCTTCTTCGACCTTCGATGCGGCCTGAAGTACGCCGGGGTGATTCCCGAGGCTGGTGCCTTCGGTCAGCACACGATTCGCCGCCAATTGCTCCCTTGCCGCTATCAGCGCCGATTGCGCCATCCGCAGCGCCTCGCGCGTGTGCTCGAAATCTTCTTTGGAAACGAAGCCGCGCCGGACGATTTCCGCGCGCCGCGCCAAGTCTTGCGTCAAGCGGTCGACTTCCGACTGCCGCACAGCCACCTCGGCGCGCATCGCATCGTTTTTGACCTTGAGCACACGCACCTCGCGCACCGCCTGCGCCAGCGCCGCTTCCGCCTGATCCAGCGCCACACGGCTATCCGCGGCATCCAGTTCGACCAAGGTATCGCCCGCCGCCACGGCATCGGTGTCGTCGACGAGCACGGCTTTGACCATGCCGCCGATTTGCGGCGTGATTTGCACGATGTGCCCGGCGACATAGGCATCGTCGGTCGATTCCCGCCAGCGCAGGACGGAGAACCAATACATGCCATAAGCCGCCACAGCGCCGAGGAAGGCCAGTATCAGCAACAGCATTGCCCGCCTGCGCGCGCCGCCGTTGCCGCCGCCATCGGACAGCATCGGCGGCGATGGCGGCGGGAAAACTGGAACAGAGGATGAAGGCGGTGCGTCCTGTGCGCTCATGATCGGCTACTCCGGGGATATCGCTCGCCTTGTCCTGCTGGCGCGGCATGGTTTGCCAATGATGGTACTGAGCAGTACCATAAATAGCAAGCACTCCGGGAGGCAAGAAATCATGCGGCACGACAATCGGCCTGATGCAGGACGGGCACGGAAATCGAAAAACGAATCCGGGCAGACGGCGGAAAGCGCTCCATCGAAAGCCCGTCGGCTCAAACATGGCGAGCGACGCGACGCCCTGCTGCGCGCGGCGAAAGAGCTTTCTGTCGAACGAGGTTTTGCCGTGCCCAGCCTTGAGGCCATCATCGAGCGCGCCGGCGGCTCCCGGCGCAGCATCTACACCGAATTCGGCGGCAAGGAAGGGTTGCGAAACGCCCTGCTAGCGGAAATCTCGGACGAAATTCTTCCGGCGCTGCACACCGGCATCGGCCAGGACACAGACTTGCGCGCCGCGCTCACCCGTTTTGCGCACAAATTCGTTTCCACCCTGATGTCGGAACGCGGCATAAACATGAGCCGGATCATCATGCAGGACAGTTTCGTTTCTCCCGCGCGGGCAAAGAGCTTTTTCGCCAGGGGACCGGGCGAGGGCGCAAAGTTGCTGGCGAGCATCCTGGAGGCCGCGCGGGCGCGGGGCGAAATCGAGACGAAAGACTGCGCCCTTGCAGCCAACTGCTTCATCGGTATGGTGCGTGGCAATTTGTATCTGGAACGGGTATTGCGGATACGCCCGCCACTTGCCGAAGCAGAGATCGACGCGCATATCGGCGCGGCGGTCGATATTTTTCTCGACGGACTGAGGCCGCGCTAACGCCGGGCGGGCGCCTGCCCGGCTGTTTATTTTTCCCGCGCCCGCGCCAGCACTGCCGCCAGATACCGCCCCGTGTGGCTTTCCGCGCAGGCGGCGACCGTCTCTGGCGTGCCTGCGCAAATCAGTTCGCCGCCGCCATTGCCGCCTTCCGGTCCCAGGTCGATGAGCCAGTCCGCCGTTTTAATGACATCAAGATTATGCTCGATAACGATGACGGTATTGCCGCTATCGCGCAGCCGGTGCAGGACGCGGAGCAGCAATTCGATGTCCTGGAAATGCAAGCCGGTTGTCGGTTCGTCGAGGATATATAAGGTCCGGCCCGTGTCTCGCTTGGAGAGTTCGAGCGCAAGCTTGACCCGCTGCGCCTCGCCGCCGGAGAGCGTAGTAGCGCTTTGCCCGAGGCGGATGTAGCCGAGACCGACATCGGCCAGGGTTTCGAGCTTGCGGGCGATGCCCGGCACCGCGCCGAAAAAGGCGAGCGCCTGATCGACGGTCATCTCCAGCACCTCGAAGATGTTGCGGCCCTTGTAGCGGATCTCCAACGTCTCGCGGTTGTAGCGGCGGCCGTTGCAACTGTCGCAAGGCACATACATGTCGGGCAAGAAGTGCATTTCGACCCGGATCATGCCGTCACCCTGGCAAGCCTCGCAGCGCCCGCCCTTGACGTTGAACGAGAACCGCCCCGCGCCATAGCCGCGCGCGCGCGCCTCGGGCACACCGGCGAACAATTCGCGGATCGGTGTCATCAGGCCGGTGTACGTAGCGGGGTTGGAGCGCGGTGTACGGCCAATCGGCGATTGGTCGACGTCGATGATGCGGTCGAAGGCATCCAGTCCGAGAATAGCGTCATGCGGCGCGGCTTCGGCGTTCGCGCCGTTGATCTGGCGGGCGGCGCAGGCGCCCAGCGTATCGTTTATCAGCGTGGATTTGCCCGAACCCGATACGCCCGTGACGCAGGTGAAAAGTCCGGCGGGAATGTCGACACTGATGTTTTTCAAGTTATTGCCGCATGCGCCGACGATCCGGATCATGCGCCCAGCATCCGGCGGCACGCGCCTGGGGATCGCGATGCTTCGACGGCCCATGAGCCATGCGCCGGTGATGGAAGCGGGGTTGGCGACGACCGCCTCGGGCGTGCCGCAGGCGACGATTTCACCGCCGCCCTCGCCTGCGCCCGGCCCCATATCGACGAGGTAATCTGCGCTACGGATGGAATCTTCATCGTGTTCGACCACGATCACCGTATTGCCGAGATCGCGCAATTGCCCCAGCGTTTCGAGCAAGCGGCCATTATCCCGCTGGTGCAGGCCGATCGAAGGTTCATCGAGCACATACATGACGCCGGTCAGTCCGGAACCGATCTGGCTGGCCAGCCGGATGCGCTGTGCCTCACCACCGGACAAGGTATCGGCGGCGCGGTCGAGACTCAAGTAACCCAGGCCGACATTCGTGAGAAAGCGCAGGCGGGTGGCAATCTCCTTGACGATTTTTTCCGCAATGAGCGCACGCCGCCCATCGAGCCGCAAATCGGCGAAAAACGCCAGACAGCGCGACAACGGCAATTGCGCCACATCGGCCAGCGACAGTTCAGCGATCCGCACATGGCGGGCAGCCGGAGCCAGTCTCGTGCCGCCGCAGTCCGGGCAGGCATGGCTGGCGCGGTACTTAAGCAATTCTTCCCGTACCGCCATCGAATCCGTATCGCGGAAACGCCGTTCGAGATTGGGAATGATGCCTTCAAAGGGATGTTTTTTGCTGACCGTCCGGCCTTTCTCGGAGGGGTACAGGAAGTCGATGCATTCCTTGCCCGAGCCGTAAAGCACAATGTCGCGCGCCTTGGCCGGCAAACTCTCGAACGGCGCTTCGGCATCAAAACCATAATGCGCGGCGAGGCTTGCGATCATCTGAAAATAGAATTGGTTGCGCCGATCCCAGCCCCGGATCGCCCCGGCAGACAACGACAAGCCTGGATGAACGACGACTCGCGTGGGATCGAAGAAATCGATTTGCCCGAGGCCATCGCAACGCGGACAGGCGCCCGCGGGGTTATTGAATGAAAAGAGCCGCGGCGCCAATTCGGGCAATGTGAAATCGCATACCGGACAAGCAAAGCGGGATGAAAACAAATGCTCGCCGCCCTCGGCGCGATCCATTTCCACAGCGATTGCGCGCCCGTCGCCCTGTGCGAGCGCGGTCTCGAACGATTCGGCCAAGCGCCCGCGCATTTCGGGCCTGACCCGCAAACGGTCGACGACGACATCAATTTCGTGGCGGCAGTTTTTCTCCAGCGGAGGCAAAGCGTCGAGTTCATGGACGATGCCATCTACCCGCACCCGTATGAACCCCTGGACTGCGAGATCGGCAAAAAGCGCCTGCTGTTCGCCTTTTCTGCCGCTTGCCAGCGGAGCGAGGATCATCACGCGGGAATCGGCGGGCAGCGCCAACACCTGGTCGACCATTTGCGACACGCTTTGCGCATCGAGCGCGCGTTCGGGGTGTCGCGGACAATGCGGCGTACCGGCGCGCGCGAAAAGCAGGCGCAGGTAATCGTGGATTTCGGTGACGGTCCCCACCGTGGAGCGCGGATTGTGGCTGGCGGCTTTCTGCTCGATGGAGATTGCCGGCGAGAGACCCTCGATCAGATCGACGTCTGGCTTTTCCATCAACTGCAAGAACTGGCGCGCATAAGCCGAAAGCGATTCGACATACCTGCGCTGACCTTCGGCATAAAGCGTATCGAAGGCCAGCGACGACTTTCCCGAGCCTGACAGGCCGGTGATGACTGTAAGCCGGTTGCGCGGCAAGTCGACGTCGATGTTCTTCAGATTATGGGCGCGAGCGCCGCGAATGCGGATTTCATCCATGACAGGGCCGGCACGACAGGCGAATCTAACACTATAAAAGAGAATGCCTGTGCAGGAGAAATTCTGTTTTTGTTCATCCGGGAGACTTCCGCGCCGCAAGGCTGTGCGCTGTGTGGCAACCGCGAGGTTCACAACCCCCTGACTCCTGCTACAATGCGCACCCTTCGGGCCGATAGCTCAGCTGGGAGAGCGCTGCGTTCGCAATGCAGAGGTCGAGGGTTCGATCCCCTTTCGGTCCACCAATTTACCATCCGAAGTAGTCCGGCAAAGGCCGGAATCCTTAAGAAAAACAAGGGTTCTGGCCTTTTTCTTGTCCGGCGCAGTCCG
>JAIRWW010000030.1 GCA_031268685.1 Azoarcus sp. | reverse complement strand
GGAAATCCTGCGGCTTCTGGAACAGCGCGCGCGCGCCGGTGTGCGCGTGCGGCTCCTGATCGACGGCATCGGCATCTACCTGGGCGGCTATCCCAATCTGAGAAGGCTGACCCGCGCGGGTGTCGAGGTCGTCCGCTTCGTGCCGCCGTTCAGCTCTTCCAAACGCGGGCGAACCAACCTGCGCAACCATCGCAAGATGGTCATCGCGGATGGAAAGCGGTTTTGGTGCGGCGGGAGGAATCTGGCGGCGGAGTATTTTGAGGGCGATCCCCGGCTGTTTTTCCGGCGCCCGCAATGGATCGACCTCTCCTTCGATCTCTCCGGCGAACTGGTGGCCGAAGCCTACGGCCAGTTCGAGCGGGATTGGGCCTTCGCCAGCGAAAAAGAAGCGCCGGCAAGCGTCGGCGTGGCTGACCGGAACACCGTCGGTTCGGCGCCGGCCTTGGCGCAACTGGTCGACAGCGGCCCCGACCGTCAGGACGACACGATTTTCACGCTGCTGGTTTCGGCGTGCTTTACCTCGCGGCGGCGCATCCTCGCGGTCACGCCGTACTTCGTTCCCGAATCCTCGTTGTTGATGGCGCTGATGCTCGCCGCCCGGCGCGGGATCGAGGTCGATCTGGTGATGCCCGCGCGCTCGAACCACAAGCTGGCCGACTTCGCGCGCCATCGCGCCCTGCGCGACATGGTTGCCGCCGGCGCGCGCGTCTGGCTGCATCCGCGCATGGTGCACGCCAAGGCCGTGCTCGTCGATGACGAACTGGCGCTCGTCGGCTCGGCCAATCTCGACGGGCGCAGCCTCTTCCTCAACTACGAGATGATGATTGCGTTCTACGACCGGCAGGCCGTTGTGGATTTCGCGCATTGGGCCAAGGCGCGGCGCGAGGAATGCGCGCCGTACCAAGCCCTGCGTCCGAGCCGGACGCAGGAGGTGGTGGAAGGTCTGCTGCTCTGGCTGGCCTTCCAGCTCTGACCGGAATTACTTGGGGGTGGTAGTGGCGGTGGGGGTAATGGCGGCGGGGGTGATCGACTCGTCGAGCCTTTCTTCGATCTGGGCCAGCGGTGCGGCGCCTGGAATGCGTGTTCCGTCCGTAAAGAACAGGGTGGGTGTTCCGGTGATTTTCATTTTCTGACCCAGCGCGACCGTTTTTCGGACGGCGGTCGTATCGCACCCGCCGTCGCCTTCGGGGGTTTTGCCGTCGATCATCCAGTCGTTCCACGCCTTTGCCCGGTCGGCCGCGCACCAGATGCGCCTGGATTTTTCCAGCGAATCTTCCGAGAGGATCGGCATGAGAAAGGTGTAGAGAGTCACGTTGTCCAGATGGAGCATTTCCTTGGCCAGACGCTTGCAATAGCCGCAGTTGGGATCCTCAAACGTGACGAAGACGCGCTTTCCGTTGCCGCGCACCTGCTTGATCGCCAATTCGAGAGGCAATTCGGAGAAATTGATGGCCGAGAGTTTCTGTATGCGGTCGGCGGTAACGTTCTTCATGGTCTGGCCGTCGATCAGCGAGCCGGCGAGGATTACGGAGAGGTTCTCGTCGGCATAAAAAATCTGACCATCGACATAGATTTCGTACAAGCCGAGATAACCGGTTTTCGTCACGCTGGCAACCTCGCCGCCGAGCTTGGCTTCAATCGCCTTCTTCACGTCGGTCTCGTCGGCCAGCGCCGAGTGAGCAAAAACGATGGCCAGGACGAGCGAAAGAAGTGTTTTTAGCATGTTGCTTCTCCAAAAAATGGACAAAATCGAAACCAAGGGCCGCCAACGGCATAGCGGACAGACTGATTTTTGACACCGGAGAGGACGGCGTCCCCATACTGCACAGTGTCATAAACGGATAGTGTCTCACGAAAAAGGCAACAGGGCATGGCCCCCGATTTCTGCGCCAGAGCCAGTTCTCTGGGAACGCTTGTCTTCCGGCCCGCATGCGGACAGGATGTCCGCGCTCCTAGTGCATCGATTGGCGATGCTGCACGCTGGAAGGGGTGACTGGGAGTGCGGGCGTCCCGCCCGCATGATGTGACTCTCCCAGCCGGGGAATGATTTCCTGTCCCCCATGGGTTCAAAGTTGAGGGGGCCGGGGGGAATCATTCCCCCCGGCGGGGTTTGGGGCAGCGCCCCAAGTAGCTTGGGTAAGCGAAGCGCAACCCGACATTCGTGCATCCCTTGATTTTGTCGGAGGCGAAACGGTTGGCGCTGTCGTAGTCGCCGTTGCCATATTCGAGGAAGGCGGTGGTTGTCAGGCGTGACGTCGAAAAGCGCTTGCCCAGGGTGATGCCCGCGATGAGGTGGTGACCCTGAACGGCGACGCTCGATCCGGTCTGGTGATGGACGTTGCCGTAGCCCACGGCGGCGAAGCTGGGCTTGCTGCGCGATAGTGGACGCCAAGGAAAGATGGGAGTTAGGCATTTTGCCTGAGATATTTGGCGAAGTCATTGGGAGAGAGATAATTCAGAGCCGAATGAATTCGCGTGGGGTTGTAGAAGCCGTGGATAGTGCAGGCGATCACTTGGCAGGCTTGAGTCCGGGTCTCGTAGGCGACAGTGATTCCCTCGCGCATCAGACGCGCCACGCGCCGATGACCCACGATATCTCCAAAGAGTTTCAAATTATCTCTCTTTGGCGTCCGTTTTGGCGTAGCAAGCCCAAAGGGTTGCTGCGCGAGAATCCCGAAACCGATGCCCAAACGATCCTGGACGCCGTGCGTCCGATTCTGAACAGATATTTCAAGCCCGCGCTGATGGGACGGATGACGGTGCTCTCTTTCCGCACCCTGTCCGATTTGGCCATGCGGGGCATCATCGAGCAAAAACTCACGCGCATCGCCGCGCAGCTGAAACACAACAGCAAGATCGCGCTCGAATGGAGCGACGCGGTTGTCGAAACCATTGCCAGCCGCTGCACGGAAGTGGAAACTGGCGCGCGCAACATCGAATACATCCTGAATCTCAACATTCTGCCCAAGTTCTCCAAGGCGCTGCTCGCCAGCATGGGCGAAGCCGCCACGCGAGAAGAAGCAGGCATCCCCCGCTGACGACCGCCACCTCGACATCGACGCGGATGGGGAGGCGGTGGTGGACTTGATCTGAAAGCATGTGAAGTAAATCCATGGCCATTGCGTCTCAAAAAAGCGCAATGTCCGACGAAAAGGGATTTTCCGTCACGGGTAGCTGCCAGTGTTTTTCGTAGCGCACGCCGATCAGGTACAGGCCGGCGGCGGCGAATGTCGGGGCGGCTTGCGTCCGGTCTTGCGACAAAATGAGTTCGCCGATCCATTCCGGTGGATGTTTGCCCTGCCCGATGTAAACCAGGCTGCCGACGAGGTTGCGTACCATGTGATGCAGGAAGGCATTGGCTTCAAAATCGAAAATCAGCCTGTCGCCGACACGCCCGACTTCGGCGTGGCGCATCGTCTTGATCGGGGTCTTGGCTTGGCAGTCCGCTGCGCGAAATGCCGAAAAATCGTGTTCGCCGAGCAGCAGGCGCGCCGCTTCCTGCATTCGCGCTTCGTCCAGCGGCGTGTGACACCAGCCGACGCGACCGTGCCAGAGACCGGGGCGTTGCGCGCGATCGATCAGGAGGTAGCGGTAGCAGCGCCCGTGCGCCGAGAACCGGGCGTGGAAGGCGTCGCTCACGGGCTGCGCCCAGCGCACGGCGATGGTCGGCGGCAGAAAGCTGTTGACACCGCGTACCCAGGCCGTCGTCGGACGAGGGGCTGGGGGGTCGAAATGCACGACCTGCGCGGCAGCGTGCACTCCGGCGTCGGTGCGTCCGGCGCAAACCACGACGACTCGTTCCCCGGCGATGCGGCAGAGCGCCGACTCGAGCGCGTCCTGGATCGTGCCGCCGCCCGGCTGTTTCTGCCAGCCGCGAAAATTCTCGCCAT
>JAIRWW010000020.1 GCA_031268685.1 Azoarcus sp. | reverse complement strand
ATTGCCGAAGGATGGAAGGCTGTGCCGGAGATTTCCAGCGGCTGACGCCGCAGATGGCCAGAGACGCCATCGTCGCGCAACAGGTTCTGCGACAACACCGCGTGCAGGTTCCGGAAAGTGAAAACATCAAAACCGGTTTCGCCAGCGTTTTCGATCAGCATTTCGATGGCGGCCTTGTGATTGAGGATCATCTGGGCTTCCAGGACATCTTTGCCCGCGGCGACCCTGCCGGACTCGATCAGGCTTTTGGCGTCGTGCCGGGTGTAGCTGTTGCCTTCCAGCCGGGAAGAGGCCCAGGATAAATCGAGAGAGAAGCGGTCGATGATGTTGTTCACGTAAGTCCCAGCGGCCTGCCCTGCCGCTGGCGTGCGGCCTATTTCGTGCAACTGGATGCGGATCGCATCGGAAAGGTATTGGCTGATGCCGGGTTCGTACCGTTCCAGGAAGGCAAGGTCGTAACCCGCCGGGTTGCGTTGCGTCAGCGGTTTCCGGACCAGGGCGCGGATTTCGGCGCCGTCGCTCGAAACCGGCACATAAGGCGCGTAGCCGGCGCCAGGCTCCGCCGTGCGCCGCACATGCTGCACTGGCGAAACCGGGGAGCAAGGCTTGTAGACGCGGGCCACGCTTTGGCCCTCGCCAAGAATACGCCCGCTATCCGCCAGATACGCCAGCCTGCGCTGCAAGGTGCGGCGATTGATGTTTCCAGCCCGCACGGAAAGCGCCTCATGCAGCCCGGAAATGCTTATACCTTCGGGATGCCCCGCCACCACGGCCACGATAGCCTCGAATTCACGCGCGCTTGTTGCTCGATTCACGATTCCTCTCCTATCAGCTTGGACGACAATTGCGCGACAAATACTGTCGCTAAATTGACGCGCATTATGTCACAAGGCGCGAGCAAATAGCAAATACTCATACGATGCCTTCCGCAAAACTCCATCACGGCAATGCCCATTTTCCAGATGCTGCACGACACACAGCATTTACCCGTTTTCAGCAAATACTGATGCGCACGCCACACTCCGGATATCCCCGCCCGACGCAAGGCATTGTTCAAGCGTAACAATTTGCATGGCACAGCAATTGCTCATCACCACCCGAGCCTGAACGCGGCGGCTTTTCCGCCCAGGGCATCTTCCCGTTCCAATCTCACTACTGGAGTTTCCGATGAACACAGTCACCGATGCCTTCATTACCCGCAAGAGAGCCTCTTCCCGCTCGGCCAAAGTCCGGGATCTGCTTGATTACCCTGTTATCGATACGGACATTCACACCAATGAATTCAGCCCGCTGCTTGAGGACTACATTGCCCAGTACGGCGGCGCCAGGCTTGTGGATGTCTTCCGCGAACACGAAAAAGCCGGTCTGAACCAACTCGCCCACCAGTGGTACAAGCTCTCGCCCAGGGAGCGCCTCGACCATCGCATCAATCGCCCGACCTTCTGGACGCTTCCCGCCCGCAACACTTACGATCTCGGCACCGCGGCATTTCCCAGGCTGCTCTACGAACGCTTGGGCGAACTCGGCAGCGACTACGGCGTCATTTATCCCAACATCACTCTTTTCGCCGCCGTCACCGGCCACGAAGAACTGCGCCGCGTCCTGGCGCGCGCCCTCAACCACTACGCCGCCGACCTATATCGCCCTTATGCCGACCGCCTGACCCCCGTGGCGGTCATCCCGCTCCATACTCCGCAGGAAGGCATAGAAGAACTCGAATTCGCCGTCAGGGAACTGGGCCTCAAGACCGCCATCATCCCCGGCGCGGTACGCCGTCCGATCAAAGCTCTGCAAGAGAAATTTCCCCGCGGACTCTATCCGGAACTTGCCCGCCACATTGAGTATCTCGATTTCTTTGGCATCGACAGCGAATACGATTACGACCCCTTCTGGGCCAAGACCATCGAACTCGGCGTCAACCCCACAACTCATTCCGGCAGCCAGGGTTGGGACTCCCGCAACTCCGTCACCAATTACATGTTCAATCATATTGGTCACTTCGCCGATGCTTCAGAAGCGCTTGCCAAGGCCCTGTTCTTCGGCGGTGTCACGCACCGCTTCCCAAAATTGCGCATAGGTCTGATCGAAGGCGGCGCGGGTTGGGGCGCGGACGTCTACACCCACCTTGTCGACCGCTGGCTCAAGCGTGGCCGCGACGCCGTGCAAAAATACAATCCCGCCAATGCCGACAAGGATTTTCTCTACAGCCTCTACGAGAAATACGGCGAAGACCTCAATAAGGGCGGCCGCAAATACAGCAGGGATGAAATCGCCTACCTCGCTTTCGGGGCGCGTGGCCAGTACTACGCAAACCAGGGCGCGGCGGAGACGGAATTCGACGACTTCGCTCTCGCTGGTATCGAAAGCGTCGAAGACATCCGCGACCGCTATATCCCCAATTTCTACTTCGGCACTGAAGCGGACGACCGCACCCTGGGCTATGCCTTCAACACCCGGGCAGCGCCGCTTCATGCTCAGGTCAATATGTTTTACTCATCAGACATCGGCCACTGGGATGTCCCGGAAATCAACACCATCCTGGCCGATACTTTCCAGCTCGTCGAAGAAGGCATCATTACCGCCGAAAACTTCAAACAGCTCGTTTTCACCGGCCCGTACAGCTTCTACACCGCCAACAATCCCAACTTTTTCAAGGGTACGGCGGTCGAAGCCCTGCTTCCATCGGAGACCCGAACGCAGACGCCGGCAGCGGCATAAAAACCCGGCTGGGTAAAAGGGCCAGCCGTGAAAGGCGGAAGGCCCGCCCTGCCCGGCAAATATGACGTCATTGCAAACGAAGCGGGGCAATCCGGTAATGCGCATTACCGGATTGCCCCGCTTCGTTTGCAA
>JAIRWW010000086.1 GCA_031268685.1 Azoarcus sp. | reverse complement strand
AAGTATGCGTTTCCCACGCCTTCATGCTCTGGCGATGTTCGACATCATTCTCCACGAACCTGAAATACCGCCCAATACCGGCAACATCATTCGGCTCACCGCCAACAGTGGCGCACGCCTGCATCTGGTCGAACCGCTAGGATTCGATCTCTCCGACCGTCAACTGCGACGAGCCGGACTCGACTACCACGATCTGGCGCACATCAGCATCCACCTGGATTGGTCATCATGCCGTTCACATTTCATCGGGCGGCGCATGTTCGCATTGAGCACCCGGGGCGGCATCCGCTACGACCACATCGCCTATGCGCCCGGCGACGTACTGCTTTTCGGCGCGGAAACACGGGGATTACCCGCAGCGATACTGGAAGAACTGCCGCCTTCGCAACGCCTGTGCATTCCTATGCATCCCGGCAATCGCAGCATCAATCTATCGAATGCTGTGGCGCTGGTAGTGTATGAAGGCTGGCGGCAAAATGGGTTCGAGGGAAGCGCCGAATGCCGGGGCGCGGACTGCGCCGAACCGCCGTAACCGATTCGGACGCTCTACCACTCCTGTTTCGGCTCTCTCGCCAGAAGTTGCTCCACTGCATCGCGGGCGGCAAGCTCGCCGCGCAGCAAGGTGTCGATGGCGAAACAGATGGGCATTTCGACGCCAAGGCTGGCGCTGAGTCTGGCGGCTTCGCGCGCGGTGGGAACGCCTTCGGCGACATGGCCAAGTTCGGCGAGAATATCGGGCAAGGTCTTGCCTGCGGCCAGCGCCAGCCCGACCCTGCGATTGCGGGAAAGATCGCCGGTGCAGGTGAGGACGAGATCGCCCATGCCGGCCAGCCCCATAAGGGTATCGCGGCGGCCGCCGAGAGCCTTGGCAAGACGCGCGATCTCGGCAAGGCCCCGCGTGACGAGACCGGCGCGGGCATTGAGGCCGAAGCCCATGCCATCGGCGACGCCTGCGGCGATGGCAATGACGTTCTTGAGCGCGCCGCCGATTTCGCATCCGATTACGTCGTCATTGGCGTAAAGCCTCAGGCGCGGTTGATGCAGTTTCCGTATCCAGCTATTGGCAAAAGAGATATCTTTCGAGGCCAGCACGATCGCCGTCGGCAGCCCGCGCCCGACTTCGGCGGCAAAGCTCGGGCCGGTTAGCACACCGCAGGCAGCATCCTGACCCAATTCGTCGGCAACGATTTCGTGCGGCAGGCGGCTGGTGCCAGCTTCCAAACCTTTGCAGGCCCACAGAAGCGGCGGCGCTGCCGCGCCGGAACGCGGCTGGCGCTGGCGCAGGGCGCGAACGGTATCGCGCAAGCCAGCCAGTGGCGTCACTACGAGATGCAGGTCGGCAATATCGGCAGTGCGGTCGAAATCGGCGCTGAATTTCAGCTCCGGCCGCAAGGCTATGCCGGGCAGGAAAAGCCGGTTTTCGCGCCTGCGGCGCATTTCATCGATGTTGTCGGCCTCGCGTCCCCACAGACAAACTTCGTGGTTGGCGGAAAACGCTTGCGCCAAGGCCGTACCCCATGCTCCAGCCCCAAAAATCGCTATGCGCACCGGATTCAAAGTCCCCATACTTCGGTAAATCGCAGGTAGCCGCTATCGCCATCTGCATGCCGCACCTTGACCCAGCCATCCGGAGAAGCGGAGACAAATTCGAGCACGACATCGCGGGCAGCCTCGAACACCACCGGGGCATCGCTGGCCGCATCGCGCCGCACCGCCGCCTGCTCGACGATGACGAGTACGGTACGCTGCCTGCTGAGCGAGCCGCCCTCGATCCATGCCATACCTCCGGCCGGATCGCGCACTTTCACCCATTGCAGGTCTGGACTCGTAACGACGACTTCGACCGGCGTGCCAGTGCGAATGATGGCGAGCTTTCGCGCCTGCACGGACGAAGTTTCGTAAAGAATGGCGGGACTGGCGACCGATGCATAGTCGATGGCCAGAGCCGCGCCGCTGGCCGCGAGAAGCGGAACAGCGGCAGCGAAGATCGCACGGCGGCTCATTTTGTTTCCTTTTACTGCAATGTCGCGCCCTGCCCGCCGGCTTGCGCCTGCTGCTGACGCGACTGGTTGAAAAGCACTTCAAAGTTGACGGGGGCAAGCAGCACCGGCTGAAAACCGGCGCGGGTTACGGCGTCGGAAACTGCTTCGCGCGCATAGGGGAAAAGGATGTTCGGGCAACCGACCCCCAGTACCAGATCGAGATCGCTCTCGGGAATGTTCCGGATGCGGAAAATGCCGGCCTGGGTGAGTTCGACCAGAAATAGCGTGCGCTTATCGGGCAGGACGGTTTCGACAGTCAAGGTCAGCTTGACTTCGAAAACGTCTTGTTCGACTGGGCCGGCTTCGGTATTCAGCTTGACGTTGACCTGCGGCGCTTCGCGGATGAGGAAGCTTTGCGCGCCATTGGGCACTTCGAGCGAAAGGTCGCGAATGTAGATTTTCTCGATCGAGAAAGTGGGTTGGTTATCGACGGACTGAGCGTTTTCGGCCATATTCATCTACCTTGAAAGTTGATTTGAGAAACGGGTTGATAGGCTGCACGCGGAAAATCAAGCGATTTGCCCGCGCAGCAGGGGGGAGAGACTTCCTTCGCGATCCAGGGACTGGAGTTCCTCGCAGCCCCCGACATAGTAATCGCCAATGAAAATCTGGGGAACCGTCCGGCGTCCGGTAATGCGCATCATCTCATCGCGGCGGTCAGGGTAGAGATCAACGCGGATTTTTTCGATCTC
>JAIRWW010000079.1 GCA_031268685.1 Azoarcus sp. | reverse complement strand
ATGATGAAGGCGCGCGCGGGCCGCATCATCAGCATTACCTCGGTAGTCGGCAGCACCGGCAATCCGGGGCAAGCCAACTACGCCGCTTCCAAGGCGGGCGTGGCGGGCATGAGCCGTTCACTTGCGCGGGAACTGGGCAGCCGTAACGTCACGGTCAATTGCGTGGCGCCGGGATTCATCGACACCCTGATGACGCAGGGCTTGCCTGACGCGGTTCGTGCGGCCATGCTGGAAAACATCGCGCTGGGCCGTCTCGGCAAGCCGGAGGAAGTCGCCTCCGTGGTTGCTTTTCTCGCATCGCCAGCGGCCTCTTACATTACCGGGACGACTGTGCACGTCAATGGTGGCATGTATACGACATAGCCGGGCGCTGCTGTAGCTTCGGCGTATGTTTCTGGTAGAATGCCAAGGTTTTTCACACCCCTAAGCGGGAAGGAGTTCGTTCATGAGCGACATCGAACAGCGCGTCAAAAAGATCGTGGCGGAGCAACTTAGCGTAAATGAAGCGGAGATCAAGAACGAATCGTCGTTTGTCGACGATTTGGGCGCGGATTCTCTGGATACCGTGGAATTGGTCATGGCACTGGAGGAGGAGTTTGAATGCGAAATACCGGACGAAGAAGCCGAGAAGATCACCACCGTTCAACAGGCGATCGACTACGTCACAGCTCATCTTACGAAGTAGCTTCCCCCTTCTCTTTAACTTTTCCGCCGGCTGCCTGGCGCAGCCGGCGGAATATGTTTTTTCCTCGGAGTAACTCGTGTCGCGTCGCAGAGTCGTCGTCACCGGCCTGGGAGTTATCTCGCCGGTAGGTAATACCGTCACCGAAGCCTGGGAAAACCTGATTGCTGGCAAGAGCGGCATCGGCCCAATTACCCGCTTCGATGCCAGCACCTTCGCTTCCCGCGTAGCGGGCGAAGTCAAGAATTTCGATGCCGCCGCCTGGGGGGTGTCGCCGAAAGATATACGGCGGATGGATACTTTCGTCCACTACGGGCTTGCGGCGGGCGTCCAGGCGTTCCGCGATTCCGGCCTTGAAGTCACCGATGCCAATGCTGACCGCATCGGCGTGAATATTGGCTCGGGCATGGGCGGCCTGCCGATGATCGAAGAGATACACGGTATTTTTCTCGCTGGTGGCGCACGGAAGATTTCGCCGTTTTTCGTTCCCGGAACCATCATCAACATGATCTCGGGGAATCTGTCGATCCTTCTCGGACTGAAAGGGCCGAATCTCGCCGTGGTGACAGCCTGTAGCACAGGCTTGCACGCAATCGGCCTGAGCGCGCGCACGATTGCGTATGGCGATGCTGATGTCATGGTCTGCGGCGGCGCGGAATCGACGGTGACGCCGCTGGCCGTGGGTGGATTCGGTTCGGCCAAGGCTTTGTCGACCCGCAACGACGACCCCGCCACCGCCAGCCGTCCGTGGGACATCGGGCGCGACGGTTTCGTTGTCGGCGAAGGTTCTGGCGTATTGGTGCTGGAAGAATATGAGCACGCCAAGCGGCGCGGGGCGAGAATATATGCCGAATTAATAGGGTTCGGCATGAGCGGCGACGCTTATCACATCACGGCGCCCAGCACTGACGGCCCGTGCCGCAGCATGCTCAATGCCTTGAAGGATGCCGGGCTGAACACCGATCAAGTGCAGTACCTGAATGCGCACGGTACATCGACGCCGCCTGGCGACAAGAACGAAACCGATGCGATCAAACTTGCTTTCGGGGTCGATAACGCCGCCCGGCTGGTCGTCAACTCGACCAAGTCGATGACTGGGCACCTTCTCGGCGGCGCGGGCGGACTGGAGTCTGTGGTTAGCGTGCTGGCCATTCATCACCAGATTTCACCGCCGACGATCAATATCTTCGAGCAGGACCCTGAATGCGATCTCGATTACTGCGCCAACGTTGCGCGTGAGATGAAGATTGACATTGCCATGAAGAACAACTTCGGTTTTGGCGGCACGAACGGCACCCTGTTGTTCCGCCGTATCTGAAAACCCGTGACGATGATGGGCGGGCCGCAGTCGCATCCCTCGACGATACGGCTCAGGCCCGATCCTGTCTTGCTGGCGTCGGTTCTGGCTGCGCATGTCGTGGCGGGACTGGCGCTTTTTCTCATGAGTTTGCCGCTTGCGGTCACGGCATCGTCCGGGTTGGCGGTCGTAGTTTCCGCCGCTTGGG
This sequence comes from Azoarcus sp., assembly GCA_031268685.1. Taxonomy (GTDB): domain Bacteria; phylum Pseudomonadota; class Gammaproteobacteria; order Burkholderiales; family Rhodocyclaceae; genus WRNU01. Next base: position 957 of record JAIRWW010000079.1, on the reverse strand, counting down.
CTGTGCATGCACATATGCAAAAGCGCGGGCTGCTGCTCGTGCTGGCCGCTGACGGCGCTTTGCGAATATGTCATCACGAAGGCAATGACGACGGCTGCGACGCCTGGGCCAGGGTATTGCCCGGCGCGGTGGTGTTTCCCGCCGTCGTGTGGTTTGCGCTGAGTTGGACGAGTCCGGGCGGGCGTTCGCACCGCCTGCGTCTTATGTTGATTGCCGCCGAGGTGGAAGAGGCGCGCAATGGCGAAGAATACGGCGGTCACGCCCAATGGCGGCTGCTGCGCACTTGGCTTCGCCACAGGGCTTCGAGACCGCAGAGCGCGCTACAAAAAACCGGCCGAATTGAAAGCTTGTGACACAGCATTGCTCGTGATCAGTGTTAATTGGTTCTTGCCATCGAGTGACAGAACCCGATATAATCCTTTTTTATCCGGCGCGGGGTGGAGCAGTCCGGTAGCTCGTCGGGCTCATAACCCGAAGGTCGAAGGTTCAAATCCTTCCCCCGCAACCAGTGAAATCTGCAAAGCGCCGGCCAGTCCGGCGCTTTGCATTTGTGCCGTCAGTGCGCCGTTTTCCGGGGTGAGCGTGACCTCTCCGATCAGCTCGCGCAGCGCCTCGCGCGCCACGGCAACATCCTCCACGGCGTCGAGCCTTGTGACTAGGTCGCGGTATATCTCCCGTGCGCGGGGCAGCATCTGCGACGGCTCGAAACGCGCGATTGAACGCAGTTCTTCCTCCGCTTCCCGGATATTCTCTTCGGCTTCATCAAGGGATGCCTTGATCCCAGGTGAGATGAGGCCGATCACGGTATAGTGCTTGGTTCTGAAGGTGAGCGTGAGCGGGTAGCACGCGCACATCAAGCGCGAGGCCAGCACGGTAGCGCTGCGCACGTTGAGCGATGCGGCACTGCTGGCGCATATCCGGGCAGTGCATACCCAAACACGCGGCAGCTACGGTCGT
>JAIRWW010000335.1 GCA_031268685.1 Azoarcus sp. | reverse complement strand
GTTGCCGATGACTTCCAGGGCGTTTTCGCCGTAGCGGGCCATGGCGATGCCGGAAACGACCTCGCCCTCGCCGTTGAGTTCGGCCACGATCGGTTCACATCAATCGCATCCGCCGCGCTTCCATCACTTGCCACCCTGGCACATGTATACTCATCAGTGCCTTGAATACACGCCCGTGGGTGGCATAGCGCAGATGCAGCAGTTCGTGGACGATGACGTAGTCCTGAAAACGTGTGTTCTGATCCAGCAGGTCGCTGGCCAGCGTCACCGTGCCTGCCGATGAGCACGAACCCCACTTGTGGCGCATCGTTTGCACACGTACCACGCGCGGGTTGACCTTGAGCTTCAGCGCCCACGCCAGCGCACGGCGATGCAGGTCTTGCACGGGATAGAGGGAGGACTTCATTCGTCGCATTCAGCCAGCAGCAGTTTCAGCACCAGATCGACAGCGTGGGCGCGCTCTTCCAGCGGCAGGCTGAGCAAGGGCTTGTAGATCGCCGCACGCAAGCGCCGCTGCTCGTCGGGATTGACCTGGGCATTGGGGAAGCGGCCCAGCAGTTCCTCGATATCCTTCGCCAACACCATCGTGTCGAGACCCGACGACTTGACCGCCGTATCCTCGCGCAGCACCCAGAACACACCGAAGGCCCGCGCCGAAAGACCGCTGTCGTGCGCGGCCTTCATCGCGGCTTCCTTCTCCGCCGCCAGCGCCGCCAACTGATCCATCGCGGCCAAGCCCGTGGTCTTGCGTTCCTCCAAGTCCTTCAGGATGCGCTCGGCGCGTTCTTTCAGCGGTTGCAGCACCGGCGCAGCGTTGGGGTCGTCGTCGATTTCCTGCTGCAAGCCGCGCACGAGGTTGAACACCTTGCCTTCGTCGCTACCCTTGTCACCGCGCAGGGATTGCAGCGTCGCCACGTCGAAGGTCACGCTCTTGGTCAGCCGCCCCAAACCTTGCTGTTCCGCGTTTTCCTCGATCAGCCGCTGCGTCTTGTAGGCCAGATCGGCCACGAAGCCAACCTTCTCCGCATAAGCATTGCGCACCGCCGCATACAACTGGCTCAACTGTTTGTAACTGGCAATGTGGTCGCGCAGATCCGGCGAGGGCGAGAGGATTTCCCACAGCGCCTCGATTTCCTTGTATTGCTCGAAGAAGGTTTTGCGCACTTCTGGTTCAAGGAAGCGTCCGAACACCAGCTTTTCCAGCCGTTCGTCCGGCGCGCCTTCTACATTGGCATCGAGGTATTCCTGCTTGGCCTGCGCGATGCGATGCAGGAAATCCTGCAAGAGCACGTCTAGATCCTCGATCACGCCGCCCACGTCGCTGGAATCGAATTGCAGCGCCTTCTTCAGTTCGCGCAATACGCCGACGAAATCCACCACAAGGCCCACGCGCTTCTGCACGCCGTTGGCATCCACATAAGGCCGGTTGACGCGCGCGATGGATTGCAGCAGCACATGGTCGCGCATCGGCTTGTCGAGGTAGAGGCAATACAGCGGTGGTGCGTCGTAGCCGGTGAGCAGCTTGTCGGTGACAATCAGAATCTTCGGGTTTTCGGCGGGCTTCTTGAACAGCAAGCGCGCCTGTTCCTCGGTCTCGTCGGAAAGCTGCAACTTCGCCACCAGCGGGCGATCCACCACGTCCGCCGCGTTCTGCGTATAGACCGGCGCACTCCATCCCGGCGGCAGCAGCTTGTCCAGCGCCTGCTTGTACTTGGCGCAGGCTTCGCGGTTCACCGCCACCACAAACGCCTTGTAGCCCAGCGGCAGCACGTTTTCCTTGAAATGTTCGGCGACGAAGGCCGCCACCTTCTCGATGCGGTCGTCGGCGGTGAGGAAGGTGCGCAGGCCCACGGCGCGGTCGAGCACCTTGTTGAGTTCCTCCACATCGGCGACGCCTTCGCTCTCGGCCAGCGCGAAGAATTCCTTGTCCAGCCGTTCGACGGGCACGGTCATCTCGCTGGGGGCCATCACATGCTTGATGGGCAGCGTGGTTTCGTCGGCGATGGATTCGGCAATCGAATACTTGTCCAGATAACCGGTTTCATCCTGCGTGCCGAAAATCTTGAACGTGCCTTCGCCCTGCGCGCTGTGCGCGATGGGCGTGCCGGTGAATCCGATGATCGTGGACTTCGGCAGCGCCGCCATCAGGTAGGTGCCCAAGTCCTTCGCCACGGAGCGGTGCGCTTCGTCGATGAACACATAGACGTTGTCGCGGGTGCAGCTATCCCGCTTGATCTCGTCGAACTTGTGGATCATCGAGATGATGAGACCGCGAAAATCCGCGTCCAGCAGTTCTTGCAGTCGGGCTTTGGTGCTGGCGCGCTCCACCGCGATGTCCTGCGCCTGCATCTCGCCCAGCAGGCGCTCCACCCAACCCTTCAACTGGCCTTCGAGTTCAGTGCGATCCACCACCAGCAGCACGGTGGCGTTCTTGAAGCGCGCCTTGTCCTCCAGAATCTGCCGCGCCGCCGTCAGCAGCGTGAAGGTCTTGCCCGAACCCTGCGTGTGCCACACCAGTCCGCGCGTCTTGGCCGGGTCGGCGCAGCGCGCGAGGATGGCGTCGATGGCGCGGCGCTGGTGCTGGCGCAGTACCGATTTGCGCGTTTCGCCGTCCTGCACGTAGAACAGAATCCAGTGCTGCAAGGTACGCAGGAACTCTGTCGGCTCGAAGAACGCCTGCACCGCGAAGCGATAGGTTTCTTCCGGGGCCTGCTTCCAGCGCGCCATGTCGCGGCGGTTGGCGTTCCAAGTCACGCCGTACCAGTAATCGAGCAGGTGCGTCACGTTGAACAACTGCGTGGTCGCCAACAGTTCCGGCGTTTCCAGTTCGTAGCGGCGCAGTTGCTTGATGCCGCGTTCGATGGCGTCACCGTCCTTCGGGTTCTTGTGTTCGACGATGACCACCGGCACGCCGTTGACCACGAACATCACGTCGGCGCGGTTACCCTTGGGGCGCGCGGGCGGCTTGATCTTCCATTCCCACGTCACATGAAAAACATTCACCGCCGGATGATCGAAGTCGATCAGTGAAACCGCGCGGTGGCGTTTTTCGGCTTCGTCGTACCACGCGCGTTCGCCGCGCAGCCACGACAGCAGTTCGCGGTTGCCTTCGATGCTGGCGGGCAGCGCGTCCAGCGTTTCGACGATGGAGCGCACCGCATCCGCCGTCAGCCACGGGTTAAAGGCGGCGAGCTTGGCCTCCAGCACGTCGCGGAAGAATGCACCCGCATCGCCGCCGCGCTTGGCGCGGGCATCGTCCGGCGTGATGGTCGTCCAGCCGATTTCCGCCGCGTGGCGCACCATCGGGAACTGCACGGTGCCCGCTTCGCTGATTTTCAGGGGCTTGCTCATGCCGTAACCTCCGGTGTTTGCGCCAGCGCCGACAGGTCGAGGTCGGCGACGCGGATTTCGCCGGTCATCAGCTTGTGCAGCAGGGACTGGAACAGTTCTTCGAGCACGGCGCGCTTCTGGCGGTGCAGGGCGATCTTGCGGTCGATGGCGTCGAGGATGGCGACGATTTCGCGCTGCTCGTCGAGGGTGGGCGGCAGCGGAAATTCGATGGTGCGCAGTTTGCTGGCGTTGATGTTCGCCTGACCTACGGCACGGCTGGCCAATCGCTTGATGTCGCGCTGAACCTCTGGGCGATTCATGTAGTAATTCAGCAATCGCGGCAAGCAACGGCTTGCATCAACAGTGAGCCGAACCAAATAAGATGCAAACACGGCATCACGCTCGCCTTCGTAGATCGCCATGCGCCCAACGTGTTCGATGCTGTTGGTGCGATTGAAAAGTAGGTCACCATCGTTGAGGCGAAATGCTGCGAACGAGCTTTCATCGAGATCAACATATTGCAGGTCACGGAACACTACGCGACCGTCGTCTTGGCAATTCATTCGCAAGATCGGAAGCTGTCCTTGTGGTTGACCGCGCAACGAAAGGCCATATTGCGTTTGCAGCGCCACATCGTTGATCGTGACTACCTCCCAACTCTCCGGCACCAGCCCGATTTCGGTTTCCTTCTGCGCCTCGCCGTGCAGGCCGCGCGTGAACAGTTCGCGCATGGCGGCGCGTTTGAGTTCTTGCAGGTTGTCGAGCAACGCCGTCTGTTGATGCAGGGCCGATTCCGTCTTGCGAAGAACACCGGCAACCGCCTTCTGCTCGTTTGCATCGAACGGATAGGACAGTTCCTTTTCCTTCAGGACAGTGAAATGCCGGTTGTAGCCGCGCGCCGGCAGGTCGATGGCGCGACAGGCGTAGAAGAAGAACAGCGGGTCAATGTCGGCCTTGGGCCGCAGCAGTTGCGTGCCGTCCGCGCCGCGTGCAAACGGCGCATCCAGAAATTTGAAGGCGCGCGTGTGGTCGCCAAACACCACCAGCGGCAACGGCGCATCAATGACGGCGGTTTCATCATCCGTCCAGCCGGCGATTTGCTCCTGCCCTTGATCGATGACGGGAAAACGGCCAGACGGTTTGTAATCGCGCGCCTGCACCTTGCTCTTGCCCGCAGCCGGAACGGGAACAAGGCAATCGGCGACGGAGGCGCTAGCCCAGACTTCGGTCATTGCGCTTCCTCCACGCTCGACAGCGGACGCACCAGTTTCAGCAAGTCAGCCGTCAAATCGAGGTCTTGGGCATTAAGTTGTTCGAGTCGCTGAATCAGCGTCGGAATCGAACCAACCTCCGCGCTGCCGTTCTGCCCCACCCATTTGCTCGGACTCAGGTTGTAGTCCGCTTCCTCCGCCTGCTGCGTGGTGATGACCGCGACCTCGCCGTCCACCGCCTCGCCCTTCAGATACATCGCCGCCAGCGGCTTGATGTCCTCCTCCGGCAGATAGTTTTTCGGCCTGCCCTTGCGGAAGTGCTTGCTGGCGTTGAGCAGCGTGATCCTGCCCTTGCGCGCGGCGGGCTTGCGCTTGTTGAGCACCACGATCACGCCCGCCGCCGTGGTGTTGTAGAACAGGTTCTCGGGCAGCAGGATCACGCCGTCCACGAGGTCGTTGTCCACGAACCATTTGCGGACGTTGCGCTCCTTGTCCTCGTTCTTGCTGCCGGAGCCGCGCGTCACCGCGCCGGTATCCAGCACCACCGCCGCGCGGCCATCGTTGGCCAGGCAGGCCAGCGTGTGCTGCAACCACGCCCAATCGCCCTTTCCGCTGGTGATGCCGCCCGCCGTCTGGAAACGCTCGAAGGGGTCGTTCTTGAACAGGTCGGGCGCGAAGGGCTGGTTCCACATCGGGTTGGCGACCACGATGTCGTGCCCGCGGATCTTGCCCGCCGCGTCGCGGAACTTGGGGTTGATCATGGTGTCGCCGCGCGCCAGTTCCACGGCCATGTCATGGATGATGGCGTTCATGCGCGCCACGGCGTAGCTTTCGGCCTGCAATTCCTGCCCGCTCAACTTCACGGGCACGCGGCTGGTGGGGTCGAGTTCGCGTGCGACGAGTTGCAGCTTGATGAGCAGGCCCGCCGAGCCGCAGGCGTAGTCGTGGCAGGTTTCGCCGGGGCGTGGACGCAGGATGTGCGCCATCAAGAAGCCGACCTCGGTTGGAGTGAAGAACTCGCCCGCGCTCTGGCCGGAGCCTTCGGCGAACTTGCGCAGCAGGTATTCGTAGGCGCGGCCCAGGAAGTCGGGCTGTACGTCGGCCAAGCCGAGGCGATAGCGCGGGTCGGAGAAGGTTTCGACCACGCCGCGCAGCTTGGCGGGGTTGATGTCGCGTTCGCCGTTGCGCTCGGCGGCGAAGTCCACCACGTCGAGCACGCCGGACAGGTCGGGGTTATGCTTGACCACGGCGCGCACGGCGCGGGTGAGGTGTTCGCCGATGTCG
>JAIRWW010000328.1 GCA_031268685.1 Azoarcus sp. | reverse complement strand
TTGAGCCTGCGCGGTGAAGTCGTAGTAGTCATGGCTGAGATTACAAGCGGTAGATGATTGGACCTTGGCAATCCTTGCGTTTGACAGCAAAGCCACCACTCTTGCATTTGCAAATCTCGGAGAGACTGAGTTGCCCTAATCCCTTCTTAGCTTCGTGAGGATCAATACCAGCTTGCTCCAACCCCCAATCGGAAGCTCTCTGTTTGCAGTCATCGTCATCATTATCTTGGCACTGTTCCTTTTCTTTTGGAATAGGTATTGGTATAGGAACGGGGATTGGCCTTGAGGCAGCAGCTGCTCCTCTTGCACCGATTCCGGCAGCCGCACAAGCTGCTGCATTGGCAGGATTGGCGCATGCCGCAGTCGATAGCAACCCCATCGGATCAACAAAGCTAATTGGATTCCCGCCCACATAGGCATACAGGTTGATACCACCTTCGAGTCCGATGGGATCGGGCTGGAGATACCGCCCGATTTTCGGATCGTAGTCCCGGAAGGTGTTGTAGTGCGTACTGGTTTCCTTGTCGTAATACTGCCCGGGGAATCTCGGGTTGAGGGTGAAGGTCTGTCCGGTGCCGTTCGGATCTTCTTCGGGCAGCGCATTGCCGAAGGGTTCAACGAGCGGGCCGTGGCGCCAGACGATCGCGTGGGTCTCATCAATGCAGCAAATTCGCCCAAGTCGCTTGAAGCGAGCGTGTTCATTGTTCATTATTGACAGCATACTTCATTTTGCTTTCAATCAGAAGTGGTCACGACAAGGCTAACCTCAATGCCCGCATTGATTCGTGCTAACAATTTGATTGCCTCCGCATCGATCCCCATTCCGATTACTGTATTCGTCTCGGTGACAAACAGGGTCAAGCCCACAGTCGAGCCGTTTGGTAGCAAATCAAACTTCTGTTCTATGCCTCGAATGCGTTGGGTCAACACCTGTATGGCATCAGACAACTCATCAAGCGAGTTGGCCACTGTGCGAAGCGCCCAGCGTGAGAACTGGTAACGCCGTTTTGACCCTGGAACAACATCCCCAACATCCCAATGCTCGTCCGCTGGGAGCGTGAGTAGTTTTTCCAACTCGGCCGATTGAAGCTGAGGGTGATCAACCATGAGTTGAACTTCGAGCATGCGTGGTGAGATAGAGGTGGTCATGGTTGAGCTCACAAAAGGAAGATGATCGGGCCTTGGCAACCCTTGCGTTTGACGGCGAAGCCCCCGCTTTTGCATTTGCAAATCTCGAAGAGACTAATTTGTCCCAATCCCAATTCTTTCTTGATTGACCTTGCCCCTCACTTTCGCATCCCATAGCGGGGTTCATATTCTGGCCTGCCACGCCCAGCGTCCTGGCCACGCTCGCCTGACTTTGTCCGCCTTCGACCAGACGCACCGCTTCCTGCTTGAATTCGTGCGTGTAACGCGCACGATTCGCTTTGTTCGTCATCTCATTCTCCTTGCGTTGATTACATCACATCGCAAGGGATACGTTTTTCGGGGGCAAGGTCAGCGCACTGGCAACCTCAAGATTGTAGGCCTGGGTTGTCCCGTATTCCAGCCGGACATCTGCGATCTCCGCTATTCGTTCACTATCCCCGTTCCCCTTGAGCAGCAGCTTGCCGTCTTTCTTGAGCAGGATGGCGTCGTGCCACCCCTCCGTCGTCCTGAACGGATGCCCCGCCGTGGCTGTGAGCCGCTCGCCCGTGGGCAGGGCGTGTTCACACTAATCCTAAATAGATACTGAATAGGCTCTTGCGTTTCATTGACTGGGCGGCAGGTCAATGGCATTGGCTGCGTATTTTTGCGGCCAGAGACATAGCTCGCCCAGGCGGCAGCCGCCGCATTGCGGCTTGCGCGCGGTGCAGACGTAGCGCCCGTGCAGAATCAACCAATGGTGGGCATTGAGGAGGTATTCGGGGGGAACATTGCGCATGAGGGCGGCTTCGACTTCGGCGACGTTCTTGCCGGGGGCGAGGCCCGTGCGGTTGGCGAGTCGGAAGATGTGGGTATCGACGGCCATGACGGGCTGCCGGAATACGGTGTTCAGGACGACGTTGGCAGTTTTGCGTCCGACGCCGGGCAGGGCTTCGAGCGCGGCGCGCTCTCCGGGAACCTGCCCATCGTGGCGTTCGAGGAGAAGCCGGGAAAGAGCGACGACGTTTTTTGCCTTGCCGCGGAATAAGCCGATGGTTTTGATGTACTCGGCAAGTTTTTCTTCGCCAAGGGCGACCATGGCGGCAGCTGTGGGAGCGACGGGGAAAAGGCGGCGGGTCGCCAGGTTGACGCTCTTGTCGGTGGCCTGCGCCGAAAGGACGACGGAGACCAGAAGCTGATAGGGACTCGCGTAGTCGAGTTCGGTGCGCGGTTCCGGGTTGTGCGCGGCGAGCCGCCGGAAAATTTCGCGCACCGTCTCTGGCGTCATGCCTGGTGGCCTTGTCCTGCCCGGATCAGTTCGTGGCTGCCGCCGCCTGAGGCAGCGCGGCGGGAAGGGGGGCATGCGGCGTGCGTGCGGCGCGATGGGCGTTGATTGCGTTGTAGGCGGCGATCAGGCAGCCGAGGATGAAGAACGCGCCCGGTGGGAGTATGGCGAGCAGAAAGCCGGGGTAGTCGCTGCTGAAGACCTGGATGGCCGACAGTTCGGGAACGAGCATGTCGATACCGGAGAAAAGGGTGCCGCTGCCGAGGAGTTCGCGCAGCGCGCCAAGGAGCGCGAGCACCCAGACGAGGCCCAGGCCCATCATGATGCCGTCGAAGGTCGATTCCAGTGCGCCGTTCTTGGCCGCGAAGGCTTCGGCGCGGGCGAGGACGATGCAATTGGTGGTGATTAGCGGGATGAAGATGCCGAGCAGCAGGTAGAGGCTGTGGAAGTAAGCGTTGAAGGCGAGGTCGAGCACCGTGACCAGTGCGGCGATGATCAGGATGAAGACGGGGATGCGGATTTCGTAGGCGATCCAGCGCCGCAGGGCAGCGATGGCGAGATTCGAGAGGGCCATGGCCATGACTGTGGCGAGTCCAAGGCTGACGGCGTTGACGATGTTGGTGCTGATGGCGAGGATGGGGCACAGCCCGAGGATTTGGGCGAGGCCGGGGTTTTGCCGCCACAGGCCGTTGCGGGCGCTTTCCTTGAGGTGCTGGAGCTTCATGGTTTATTCCTGTTCCCGTTCCCGTTGTGCGTCCGCGTCTATGAGCGAGCCTGTGGGCGCGGCGAAGATTTCGTCGCGCCGCGCGGCGGCCCAGGCGGCGCCCTGGCCGAGCGCGCGCGTGACGGCGCGGGCGCTGATGGTTGCGCCGCTGCGGTAGTCGAATGTGCCGCCGTCTTTTTTGACGGCCCAAGTCGCCTGAGGCGGGGGAGCTTCCGCGCCGGTGAATTGCCCGATCCATGGCCTGGCTTTGTCGCGGTCGCGGGCAGGGTCGATGTAGTCGCCCAGGCCCGGCGTCTCTTTGTGAGAGGTGACGCGCACGCCGCCTATCTTGCCGTCGATGCCGAGTGAGGCGATGAGTTCGATGCGTCCGCCATAGCCGTCGTTGGCGAAGGTTTCAAAAACGAGGGCGACGGGCGCGCCGCCGCGCCGCGCGCGCCAGATGCGCTTGATCCCGGCTGGCGGGGCGGCGGTGACGGCATCCTTGAGCAAGGCATTGTCGTATTGTCCGCGGGGCAGAATTTCGTCGATGAGGCGCATTTGCTGTGCTTCGCCCGCAGCGGCAATACGTTCGCGCGTCGCGTCGTAGGTGAAGGCCATGAGGGCGGTGAAGGCCAGCGTGAAAGCCGCCAGCCCCAGGGCGGGGATCAGCGCGCTGCGCAGAGGGGCCGGGAGGCGGGCGGGCGGGGGCGGGACGGTTTCCGTCGTCATGGTCGCCTCTCTTGCCGCTGGCCGAAGATGGCGGCTTGGGTGTGACGGTCTATCCAGGGGACGCAGATATTCATGATCAGGACGCCGAAGGCGATGCCTTCCGGGTAGACGCCGAAGCTGCGGACGACCCAGGCGATGATGCCGATGCCGGCGGCAAAGATGAGCTTGCCGCGCGGGGTGGTGGCGCTGGTGACAGGGTCGGTGACGATGAAAAAGGCCGCCAGCATAGCGCCGCCGCTGGCGAGGTGAAAGAGCGGGGATGGGAAGCGTTCTGGCGAGATGAACCAGGACAGGGCCGCGATGCCGCCCAGTCCGGCGATGAAGCCGAGCGGCAGCCGCCAGCTAATGATGCGTTGCGCCATGAGGAAGCAGCCGCCGAGGAAGTAGCCCGCGGCGATCCATTCCCAGCCGCGCCCGCCCGCGAAGCCGAAGGCGCTGGTGGCGAGAATGGTGTTGACTTCGTTGTGGTTGCGCAATCCTGTGCGCATGGCATCGAGCGCGGTGGCGCCGGTGATGCCGTCTATTTCGCGGCTGCCGCCGAGGATGAGCTGGAGTTGGGAGGCGAAATCGGCGTGGCCCGCGGCGGGCCATTGAGACATGATTGCGGGATAGGCGACGATCATCGCGCAGTAGGCGATCATGGCGGGGTTGAAGGGGTTTTGCCCTATGCCGCCATACAGGTGCTTGGCGCCGACAATGGCGATGAGCACCGCGATGACGGTGAGCCACCAGGGGACGATGCAGGGCAGCGCGAGCGCGATGAGCCAGGATGTGACGAGGGCCGAACCGTCGCCAAGGGTGATGGCGACGGGCCGCCTGCGCAGTTTGAGGACGAGCGCTTCGGCGGCCAGAGCTGTTGCGCTGGCTATGGCGAGGTTGACCAGGATGCCCGCGCCGATATTCCAGACATAGGCGGTGATGCCGGGGACGAGCGCAAGCAGCACGGTAAGCATGATGCGCCGCACGCTGGCTGGCTGGCGGATATGGGGGGAACTCATGTCGGGTCGGGCGTTGTCGTGGCGTTGTCCGGAGCCTGCGCCTGGGTTCGCTGAGCGGCGGCGGCGATTAGCGCGGTGTCGCCCGCGGCAAGGCTGGCGCGGGTTTCGGCGGCCTTGGCCGCCAGGCGCGCAGCTTTTTCGGCTTTTTCGCGTTCCAGCCGGGCGGCGCGGGATTCAAACCGCGCACGCGCCTGATCGGCGGCTTTATGTTCTTCGTCGCGGGCGCGGATTTCGCTTTTGGCGAAGCGGAAGTAATCAATGAGCGGAATGTGGGCCGGGCAGACGTAGGCGCAGCAGCCGCATTCGATGCAATCGAAAATGTGGTAGCGGCCTGCTGCGTCATCGAAGCGTTTGGCGCGGCTGGCCCAGTAAAGCTCGAACGGTTGCAGGCCGATGGGGCAGGCGCGCGCGCAAGTGCCGCAACGGATGCACGCCTGTTCGGGCGGCGGGGGCGGAAAGAGCGCGGGCGAGGCAGCGATGATGCAGTTGCTGCCCTTTGTAATTGGCGCATCAAGACTGGGAAGGGCGAAACCCATCATGGGGCCGCCCATGAGCGTGCGGTTAGTGCCGGGCCGGACGCCACAGAGCGCAAGCAGGCTTGAGACCGGCGTACCAAGCAGAACTTCATAGTTGCCGGGCCGCTCGACATTGCCGGTGACGGTAACGATGCGAGAGATCATTGCCTCGCCATGCGCGAGGGCGCGGCAGACCGCATGCGCGGTGCCGACATTGAAACATTGGACGCCGAAATCGCTGGCGATCTTGCCTGCGGGGACTTCGATGCCGGTGAGGACGCGAATGAGCTGTTTTTCGCCGCCCGCAGGGTAGCGCGTGGGGATGGGGACGACTTCGACATTAACGCCAGCCTTGTCTCCGCTGCGTGATTCTTGTGCGGCCGCCGCCATTGCGGCGATGGCTTCGGGCTTGTTGTCTTCGATGCCGATAAGTATCCGGCGCGCGCCGTTGAGCTGATGGAGGATTTTCGCGCCAGCCACGATGTCGGCGGCGCGTTCGCGCATCAGGCGGTCGTCGCAGGTAATCCAGGGTTCGCATTCCGCGCCGTTGATGAGCAGCGTCTCGACGGCGGCATCCTTGCCGATCTTGATGTGGCTGGGAAAGACCGCGCCGCCCATGCCGACGATGCCGCTGGCCTGGATGCGCAGGAGAAGTTCTTCGCGGCTTGCGTGGGCGGGGTCAAGCGGTTCGGGTGTTATCCAGCGTTCTTCGCCGTCGGGTTCCAGGACGATGGCCAGCGATGCCAGCCCGGACGGGTGGGCCATGGGATAGCGCCCGATTTCCGTGACAGTGCCGGAAGTCGGCGCATGGATGGCGGTGCCGCCCGCGTCCTCGGGTTCGCCAATGCATTGGCCTTTGAGAACTTTGTCGCCAACGGTGACGATAGTGCGCGCCGAGCCGCGGCTGCTCTGGATCAGCGGCACGACCAGCTTCGGGGGCAGCGGCGCGGGGCGGATCGGCGCGGCGGAGGATTCCTGTTTGTGGGGGGGCGGTTCAATGCCGCCCCGGAAGCGGAAAAGACGCTGGATCATGCCACTACCTTCAAGCCGGTGGCCGGATATTTCCAGCGCCAGTTTTGCGGAGTACGCGGTTCTTCCACCAGCGCTATGCAGTCGACGGGGCAGGGCGGCAGGCAGAGTTCGCAGCCGGTGCAGATACGGCTGACGACGGTATGCATTTGCTTGGCCGAGCCGACGATGGCATCGACCGGGCAAGCCTGGATGCACAGAGTGCAGCCGATGCAGGTCTGCTCATCGATCAGCGCGACGGTTTTCAGTTTTTCGACGGTGACGCCGCGCGGCTTGAATTCGCGCCCGAGTAGTTCGGAGAGCTTGCGCGCGCCATCATCGCCGCCGGGCGTACAAAGATTGATTTCGGCTTCGCCGCTGGCGACAGCCTCGGCATAAGGTTTGCAGCCGGGGTAGCCGCATTGTGCGCACTGGGTTTGCGGAAGGAGCGCGTCGATTTGTTCGGCGATGGGATTGCCTTCGACCTTGAAATGGAAGGCGGCATAGCCCAGCGCCGCGCCGAGCGCGAGGGCAATTCCGGTCATGACGATCAAGGCTGCTAGCATTGGCTGAAGGAAGTCGGGGCCGGTCAGGCGGGCAGGGCCGGAACCATAGCGTATCGGTGGCGCATGTTTAGTGGAAACGATCCAGTCCGGCGAAGCCCATGAAAGCAAGGCTCATGAAGCCTGCCGTCATCATGGCGATGGGGACGCCCCGGAACGGCAATGGAACGTCGGCGCCTTCAAGGCGTTCGCGGATGCCGGCGAACAGGATAAGGGCGAGAGTGAATCCGGCGGCGGAGCCGAAACCGAACAGCAGGGATTCGAGCAGCCCGTACCCGAGGCCTGCGCTCAGTAGCGGGATGCCGAGCACGGCGCAATTGGTTGTGATGAGCGGCAGGTAGATGCCGAGCACCTGTTGCAGCATCGGGCTGGTTTTGTGTATGACGAGTTCGGTGATCTGCACGATGGCCGCGATTACGACGATGAAAGCCAGCGTGCGCAAATAGGCGAGATCGAAGGGCGCGAGCAGATAGTGGTCGATGAGATAACTCGTCCCGGAGGCGATGGTGAGCACGAATGTGGTTGCCATACCCATGCCGAGGGCGGTTTCGAGCTTTTTCGAGACGCCCATGAATGGGCACAGCCCGAGAATGCGGACGAAAACGACATTGTTGACGAGAACGGCGCTCAGGACGACAAAAAGATAACTCATGGAGCCATGATAAGCAGAAAAACTTGGCGATTATCGTCTAACAGGCGGAAGGACTCAAGGCTTGCGTCTTGCGGCTCGTGTGGCGTCGTGCGCCTATGATGCGCAATTGCGTGCGCTGACCGGACGGCCAGTTGGCGGATTGCGCCGCTGCAACAGCGGATGCTCCCCAAAAAAGACGCGAGGCGCAACACAGCTTGAAAGGGCTGGCTCTCGAATGGCTGACCCAGGTGGCTGACCTCAGGCGGCTGACGCGGCCCGTATCTGGAAACGCTTGGCGTATTCAGCACAGCGTTCGAGATAACCCTTGGTGCTATGGGGCATGGTAACCCTGGCGCGGCTGAGATAAGTGATGAGCGCGCGTCCCTGCTTGATAAGGCGTATGCCGTCCGCCGCATGCCGCATCATGGCCACATCGGGCTGTGCCTGCATCTGCGGGGAGTAAGCGCCGAGTTGCTCCGAGGCGACAACGAAACCGGCCCAGACATCGAAGATATCGCTGTCGGTACGCAGGGTTTCACACTTGTTCTTTGCCTCGTCCGTGAAACGCCTGATCAAGGCCGCCACGCCGCTGAAAAGCGGGTCGTTGGCAAACGTGTTGACCATGGCCGTGGAAAGGCGGTCGATATCGCGCAAAGTCTGGGAAATCTTGATGTAACGGCTTTCGTAGAACGCCTCGACCGGGATCGAAAAAGCGCGGAAAGGCTCGCCCCACAACTCGTCGATGCCTTCTTCGCCGCTGCGGTGCAAGACCATCTTGCCCAGCGACAGCGCCTCTTGCAGACAGTTGCCGCATTCCTGCATCAAAGCATTGTCGTCGTGGATTTCGACGCCTTGCTCCTGCAACTCCACCAGCTTGGTGAAAATATCCGTTGCGCGGTTGAAAAGCGTTCCGGCCAGCATGGCGCCTTTTATGCGCTTGCGGGCCGGAATCTGTTCCGTCTCGAAAGCGCGGCGGGCTTCGTTCAGGCGCTTGCCGGGGATATTGATGCCGTGCTCGACATGGTTGAACAAGCGCCGTGTCAGGGCCTGGATCAGGATCTTCTTGGTGTGCAATGAATCGACTGGCGGATCGTAAGCTTTGATCCAGTAGCCATCGTAATAGATGCGCTTGATGCCGTCGACGATGCGCAAGGTACCGTTGGGGATAGTTGTCATCTGCTGCTCTCGGCTGGTCTCGGTAACAGGCATGATCACCATAGTGCGTGGATGCGTGAGGATACGCTCACCGTTAACGACATAAAAGCGGTGGCGCGCATGGATATACGCAATCATGACGAGGGCAAGCGTCACGGTCGATATCACGCCTTTGTCGACATGGGATTCCTTGGCGATAGAAAATTTCTATGAATTTTCGTGTAAACACGCGACTGGAACTCTTTTAGATGCGCGGCGGCAACATTTTGTAACCGCGTTCGGCTTTGGAAACATCTTCGGGGACGAGGGGCAGGGTTTTTTTAAGTTCGTTTGCGAGATGGCGCAGATCGCTGGCTTCGCCCGAGGCCAGCTCCAGTTCGATCTCGGAAATTGCCGTAGTGCGCGCACCGGCCACGACAGCGCCCGTGTCGATCATGATGAGGATGCACACTCCGTTGCGCGGGCGGAAGCGTCGAATGTCACGGCTGAAGCGCGTATTGAAAACCGGAACAAGCTCATCCCGCATCCGTGCGAGCAATGCTGCGGCCTCGGGGTCATCGATGGCGGAAAAGTCGAACTGTCCGCGCCATGGCTGTTCCCATTCCGAGCGTTGCGTCAGCCCGTCGTGCGAAACCGCTGCGCGCTTGACTGTTTGCACCGTTTCCGCGCCATGTTTGCGCAGACGCACGGCGATCTGCTGCGTCTTGAGCGTGAGCGCGGGGGTATCGAAGTAGGTGCTGTCCAGAATCTCGGTCTCGCCCTCGCGCGGCGCGGAGGCGATGATCGGATGGCGCATGAGCGCTGGCAAGGATTCTTCCGGGAAGGAGAGCTTGAGTTCGATTTCGAGGGGCATGATGCGAGTTTCAGACGCCTGAGGGTTGCTGGCGGATTGGAAAATACGCCTTAAGTCGCTCCGGCGCCACTGAAGCGGTCTGCGGATGCTTGGCGAGAAGGTGCTAGAATCGCTGCCCGAAGGATGATCGCGCCTCCTTCCGAAAGTTCCGCGGGCGTCGTATAACGGCTATTACCTTGGCTTCCCAAGCCAAAGACGTGGGTTCGACTCCCATCGCCCGCTCCAGCAGACTTTCCATAGATGTCCGCTGACATCCACAAGTCATTGCCAGCAAAGAATTTATGTTTTTACCGCAGGGGCCGGTCACGCGGGCGGATTGAACGCTTGTCCTAGCGCCCTTTGAATTGCGGCCTGCGTTTCTCGAAGAACGCCGTCATGCCTTCCTTGTAGTCTTCGGTGTCGAGAAACGCGAAGGCGCTGCGTTTTTCTTCTTCGCTCATGGGGCGGTCGTGCATCAGGCGGGCGATCCACTGTTTGTGCCAGCTTGCCACCAGCGGCGCGCCTGCTGCGATGCGGCGGGCGCTGGCGCGGGCTTCGTCGAACACCACATCATCGGGGACGATGCGGCTCAGCAGACCGCGGGCGAAGGCTTCGTGAGCGTCGAGGATGCGGCCTTCCAGCAGAATTTCCAGCACGACGGCGGGGCCTGCGAGCGCCACCAGCCCGGCCATTTCGCCGGGGTACATCGAGAAGCCGAGCTTGTTGATCGGCGCGCCGAATTTCGCGGACTCTCCGGCGATGCGGATGTCGCAACAGCCAGCGATCTCCAGCCCGCCGCCGATGCACGCGCCCTGGATGGCGGCGATGGTGGGCTTGGGGCAGGCGCGGATGGCCTCCAGCGCGCGGGCGACCAGTTCTTCGTGGTAATGCATGGCGTCGTCGATGGTGGCGCGCACGCTGAGGAATTCTTTGAGATCGCCGCCCGCGGCGAATGCCTTGTCGCCTTCGCCGCGCAGGACGATGCAGCGCACTTCCGGGTCGGCGGCGAGACGCTCGATGGCTTCGCGCAGGGCGCGCCACATGGCGGCGTCGATGGCATTAAGTTTGCCGGGGTTGGAAAGGGTAAGTGTCGCGGCTTGGTCAGCGACGCCGGTAAGAATCTGGCTGCTCATATGGGATAGGAATGGATGTCGGTTCAGAAAGGCTGGATGCCGCGTGCGCGGGCGAAAATGTTGAAGATACAGGTAAACCCATGCCATTGTTGCATTGCATCGGCTGTCGTGGGCAAGGTATCATCGGCAACTTCAAGTCTTCTATAAGTCTATAGTCACTTCGCCGCAGGAAAAAACCAGCCGCAGCTTGCGGCCATTTTTTGCTTGCGGCAAATTTTTGGAAAGAGGCCCCCCATGTCTGATGCCCGCCAGCCCGCCTATCCGCAATCCAGTCTGGATACCTGGACGAAAGCAGCCTCCCGGCATGCGCCGGAGGGCAAAGTCGAAAATCTCGACTGGATCACACCGGAAGGGCTGAGGGTCAAGCCGCTTTATACCAAGGCGGATGTGGAAAATCTCCCCGACACCGACACGCTGCCGGGTTTCGAGCCCTTCCTGCGCGGGCCGCAGCCGACCATGTATGCGGTCAAGCCCTGGACGATTCGCCAGTACGCGGGATTCTCCACCGCCGAGGCGTCGAACGCCTTCTACCGCAAGGCGCTGGCCGCCGGGGGGCAGGGCGTGTCGGTAGCGTTCGATCTCGCCACGCACCGCGGCTACGATTCCGACAATCAGCGTGTGCTCGGCGACGTGGGCAAGGCTGGCGTGGCAATCGACTCGGTCGAAGACATGAAGATCCTGTTCGACAGCATTCCGCTCGACCGCATTTCCGTCTCGATGACCATGAACGGCGCGGTGCTGCCGATCCTTGCGGGCTACATCGTTGCCGCCGAGGAGCAGGGCGTGCCGCAGGAAAAGCTCTCCGGCACCATCCAGAACGACATCCTCAAAGAGTTCATGGTCCGCAACACCTATATTTATCCGCCGACGCCCTCGATGCGGATCATCGCGGACATTTTTCAATACACCTCGGCGCACATGCCGAAGTTCAATTCCATTTCGATTTCCGGCTACCACATCCAGGAAGCGGGGGCGAATCAGGCAATCGAACTCGCGTTCACGCTCGCCGACGGACTGGAATACGTGCGCACCGGGCTGAAGGCCGGGATGGATGTGGACACCTTTGCCGGGCGTCTCTCGTTCTTCTGGGGCGTGGGGATGAACTTCTATCTTGAAATCGCCAAGATGCGCGCCGCGCGCCTGCTGTGGTGGCGGATCATGAAACAGTTCAACCCCAAGAACCAGAAGTCGATGATGCTGCGCACCCACTCGCAGACTTCGGGCTGGTCGCTCACCGAGCAAGACCCATACAACAACGTGGTGCGCACCACCATCGAAGCGCTGGCGGCCGTTTTCGGCGGCACCCAGTCGCTGCACACCAATTCTCTCGACGAGGCGATTGCGCTGCCCACCGAATTCTCGGCCCGCATCGCCCGCAACACCCAGATCGTCATCCAGGAAGAAACCCACATCTGTAACGTCGTCGACCCCTGGGCCGGCTCGTACATGATGGAGAAGCTCACGCAAGACATGGCCGACAAGGCATGGGGCCTGATCGAAGAAATCGAGGCCATGGGCGGCATGACCCGCGCGGTCGAATCCGGCTGGGCGAAGATGAAGGTCGAAGAATGCGCAGCAGACAAACAGGCGCGGATCGACTCCGGCAAAGATGTGATCGTCGGCGTCAATAAATATCGGCTCGCCAAGGAAGACCCGGTCGAAATCCTGGAAATCGACAATCACGCCGTGCGCGAGGCGCAGATCGCCCGTTTGAATCAAATCCGCGCCACCCGCGACGCGGCGGCGGTCGATGCCGCGCTTGCGGCGCTCACCAGCTGCGCCGAAAGCGGCGAAGGCAATTTGCTCGATCTGGCGGTGAAAGCGGTTCGGCTGCGCGCCACAGTCGGCGAGATATCGGATGCGCTGGAAAAAGTCTTTGGCCGTTTCCGCGCCAACCCGCAGGCGGTTTCCGGCGTATATGCCGCCGTGGTCGAAGAAGACGGCGACTGGCAGGCACTGAAAGCCGACATCGAATCCTTCGTCGCCGAAGAAGGCCGCCGCCCGCGCATCATGATCGCCAAGCTCGGACAGGACGGCCACGACCGCGGCGCCAAGGTCGTGGCTTCGGCCTTCGCCGACCTTGGCTTCGATATCGACATCGGCCCGCTGTTCCAGACACCGGAAGAAGCCGCGCGCCACGCGGTGGAGAACGACGTCCACGCCGTGGGCTGCTCCAGCCTCGCCGCTGGCCACAAAACGCTGGTGCCCGAAATCATCAAAGAACTCAAAAAACTGGGCGCGGACGACATCATTACCTTCGTCGGCGGCGTGATTCCGGCGCAGGATTACGACGCGCTCTATGCCGCCGGGGCGAAAGGCATTTTCGG
>JAIRWW010000289.1 GCA_031268685.1 Azoarcus sp. | reverse complement strand
GCCTGTTCCTGACGTTTCTCGCGCTGGCGTTGAGCAACCGCTGCGGGCGTTTCGCCGGAGACTTCTTCGAGTTCGATCGAGAGGCGCATGGGCTGCCCGAAATGTTCGGACAGCGCCTGCTGCAGCTTGTCTTGCGCGGCCTTGATCTGCAAGTGGCGGTGCGTCGGCGAGAGGTGGAGCACAATGTACCCCCCATCGATCGATTTTAACTGGCAGTGCTGTGCCAGCTCTCTCGCCATGCCGCCGAGTTTCAGCGCGGCGAGGAGATCGTGCCAATCGTGGCCCACAGGCTCGTCGGCGCGTTCCCCGGCTGCGGCGGGCGGCGCGACGGCGGCGTCCGCTTCCCTGGGCGGATCGTCCGCCGGCGACGCCTTCGGCTCGGGCGCCGGTTGCACGGGGGCTACCGGTAAAACGTGTTCGCTTGTCGTCGCCCGGCGGGCCGCCGTGACTGGAGGCGGCTCCTTGGCGCGGGGCTTGGCGGCGTCGCTTTTTGCGGCGGGCGCAGGGGAGGTCTGTCGCAGCACGTCGCCTTCACCCGCCGGACGGAAAGCGTGGAGACGCAGCAGGGTCATCGTAAAACCGTCCTGCGCGTCGGGCGCAAGATGCAATTCGTTGCGTCCCTGGATGGCGATCTGGTAGGCCAGCTGGACGTATTCCGGGTCGAGGCGTCCGGCGAGATCGATCAGGCGCGCGCGTTCGGGCAGATCGTCGGCCACCGCCTGCGGCGCGAACTGCGCGACCTGCAAGCGCGTCATCAGACTGGCGAACTCTTGCAGCGCCTCGGAAAACGACAGGCTGCGCGCGGCCATGTCCTCGGCGACGCGCAGCATCCCGGCGACATCGCCGGCCAGCAGAGCGTCGAGGATGGAAAACAGATAGTCGAGGTCGACGGTGCCGAGCATGTCGCGCACCAGCGCTTCTTCGACCTTGCCCGCGCCGTGCGCGATCGCCTGATCCAGGAGCGAGAGCGCGTCGCGCATACTGCCCGCCGCCGAGCGCGCGAGCAGGTTGAGCGCCGCCGGCTCGGCGGCGATCGCTTCGGTTTCGAGGATGTGCGTCAGGTGCGCGGCAATCAGCGTCGGCGTCATCTGCTTCAAGTTGAATTGCAGGCAGCGCGAGAGCACGGTCACGGGGATTTTTTGCGGATCGGTCGTTGCCAGGATGAACTTGACGTGCTCAGGCGGCTCTTCCAGAGTCTTCAACATCGCGTTGAACGCCGAATTGGAGAGCATGTGCACTTCGTCGATGACGTAGACCTTGAAGCGCCCACGCGTCGGCGCATAGACGGCGTTTTCCAGCAGCTGGCGCATTTCGTCGACGCGAGTGTTGGTCGCCGCGTCGACTTCGAGCAGATCGACGAAGCGTCCGGCGTCGATCTCGGTGCAGGCGGAGCAAACGCCGCACGGCGTCGCCGTGACGCCCGTTTCACAGTTGAACGCCTTGGCCAGGATGCGCGCCAGCGTCGTCTTGCCGACGCCGCGCGTGCCGGTGAAAAGGTAGGCATGATGCAGCCTGCCGTCGGTCAGCGCGTGCGTCAGCGCCTTGACGACGTGTTCCTGCCCGACCAGCGTCTCGAAGGTGCGTGGACGCCATTTGCGCGCCAATACCTGATAGGTCATTTCCCGACTCCACCTCGCATGACAAAAGCCTTCGACATGCCCTAGAGCAGTTCTTCCAGGCGCAGGCGCGTGATGCTTCCCGTAACCACCGGCTGTTTCTCGATCCGGGCGATGGCCGCGTCGACGTTCTTCTCGCGCGTTTGGTGCGTCAGCATGATGATGTCCGTCTGCTCCTCGCCTTCGTCCGGCTCGCGCTGGATCATCGCATCGATCGAAATCTGATGGTCGGCGAGGATGCGCGTAATGTCGGCCAGCACCCCCGGACGATCCTCGACCCGCATACGCAGATAGTAGCTGGTGACGACCTCCGCGATCGGGAGGATCGGCAGCTCGACGATGGCCTCCGGCTGGAACGCGAGGGAGGGGACGCGATGCTCCGGGTCGGCCGTCAACATGCGCGCGACGTCGACGAGGTCGGCGATCACTGCGGAGGCCGTCGGCTCGGCGCCGGCGCCCTTGCCGTAATAGAGCGTCGCGCCGACCGCGTCGCCCTTGACAAGCACTGCGTTCATCGCCCCTTCGACGTTGGCGATGAGCCGCCGGGCCGGAATCAGCGTCGGATGCACGCGCAATTCGACGCCTTCCGGCGTGCGCCGGGTGATGCCGAGTAGCTTGATACGATAACCCAACTGTTCTGCGTACTTGATGTCGACCGGATCGAGCTTGCCGATCCCTTCGATGTAGGCGTCGCCGAACTTCATCGAGTTGCCGAAGGCGATCGCGCTCATGATCGTGATCTTGTGCGCCGCGTCGATGCCCTCGATGTCGAACGTCGGGTCGGC
The DNA here is from genome assembly GCA_031268685.1 of Azoarcus sp. GTDB lineage: Bacteria > Pseudomonadota > Gammaproteobacteria > Burkholderiales > Rhodocyclaceae > WRNU01. Next base: position 210 of record JAIRWW010000289.1, on the reverse strand, counting down.
CTCGGCGTACCCCAGACGCTGCGCCTCGGCAAGCACGGCGGCGAACGGCAGGCCCTTGCCGCGCATCTCGGAGAGGATGAAATTCGTCGTCCCGTTGATGATCCCGGCGATCCACTCGATGCGGTTGGCCGTCAGCCCCTCGCGCAGCGCCTTGATGATCGGGATGCCGCCGGCGACCGCCGCCTCGAAGGCCACCGTCACGCCCCGCCG
>JAIRWW010000040.1 GCA_031268685.1 Azoarcus sp. | reverse complement strand
GTGCCCATGTCCGCGAATACTGCCATCCACATGGTGGCATCGCCGAATACCGCCAGCAGCAGGAATGCCAGTTTGATCCCCAGCGCCAGGCCGATGTTTTGCCAGAGTACGGCGCAAGTACGCCGCGAAAGCCGTATCGTTTCGGGCAGGCGGCGCAAATCGTCGTTCATTATCACTACGTCCGCCGCCTCCATTGCGGTATGCGTGCCCGCCGCGCCCATTGCAAAACCGATGTCGGCCTGCGCAAGAGCTGGCGCATCGTTGATACCGTCGCCAGCCATTGCGGTGACGCCGAAGCGTTTGCGGAATTCGTCGATTGCCCGCAATTTATCTTCTGGCAACAAGTCGCAACGCAACTCGGTGATTCCCGCCTGCTGCGCCACGGTGCGCGCGGCGGCAAGCTTGTCGCCAGTCAGCATCGTGGGTATCACCCCCAGGGACTTTAGTTCGGCCACGGCTTGCGCGCACATCGGCCTGATGAGATCGGAAACCGCGCAAATCGCCAGTACGCGCTGATCGTCAGCCAAAAATGTCACACTGCGGCCCGCTTCTTCGTGGCTCTTGAGGCGGCTTTCGAGTTCCGGCGTGAATTGGCCGCGATCCTCGATCCAGCGGTGACTTGCCAGAACGTAGGAATGGCCGTCGATAGTTCCCCGGATGCCGCGCCCAGGCATCGCGTGAAATTCCCCAAGCTCCCGCGCCGCCGCTGCAAGTCCCCCGGCAATGGCCTTTGACACCGGGTGATCCGAGCGTGCCGCCAGGCTCTTGGCGAGTACTTCCGATGCTTCCCGGCCAAGATTCGCATCCAGAGGCTCGAATGCCGCCAGCACAGGCTTGCCCATGGTGATCGTGCCGGTTTTATCCAGCGCTATGACCTTGATTTTGCGCGCGCTCTCCAGATATGCGCCGCCCTTGATCAAAATGCCCCGCCGCGCCCCGGCGGCAAGGCCACTCACAACCGTTACGGGCGTCGAAATCACCAATGCGCAGGGACAGGCGATCACCAGCAGCACAAGCGCTTTGTAAAGCGCTTTTCCCCAAGACAAGTCCGACAGCAAGGGCACGGCCAGCGCCACCGCGAGCGCCAGCGCGAATATCGCCGGGGTATAAATCGTGGCAAAACGATCCACGAAACGCTGCATGGGCGCGCGCGCCGACTGCGCTTCTTCCACCGCGCGGATGATGCGCGCCAGGGTGCTGTCCGAGGCCGTTGCCGTGACGCGCATCTCCAGCGCCGCCATTTGATTGATCGTCCCCGCATACAGCGTATCGCCCGGCCCCTTGTCGGCGGGCAGACTCTCTCCCGTCACCGGCGACTGGTCGACCGCGCCCTCTCCCCGTATCACCACCCCGTCCAGTGGAACGCGCTCTCCTGGCCCGACCCGCAGCGTCGTACCGACTGCTACCGTTTCCACAGCCACGCGCACCCAGCGGCCATCGTCTCCGCACACCTCCGCGCGCGTCGGTGCCATCGCCAGTAGACTGCCGATAGCATTGCGGGCGCGGTCCACGGCGCGCGCTTCGATCGCCTCGGCAATCGCATACAAAGCCATCACCATAGCGGCTTCCGGCCATTGCCCGATCAGAAAAGCGCCGGTCACGGCAACCGCCATCAAACCGTTGATATTCAGCCGCCCCTGCCGGAGCGCGGCGATCCCCTTCACATAAACCGAAATACCCGTCAGCCCGACGGCCAGCGCCGCCAGCGCCAGACCAGCAGCCTTCGCCGCTCCGGCATCCGCAAACGCGAAGTCCAGCCCTTCGGCGGCCAGCGCCAGGCCCAGAGCGGCAATCAGCCTGCCCCAGGGCGTCCGCGGCGGCGGCGGCGAAACAGTATCCGCGAGCGGTTCGGGCTTGAAGCCTGCCTTGCCGATTGCCGCCAGAGCCTGCGTCAAAACCGCTTCATCCGCCGCAATCGACAATATCCGCGCACCCAAATCGAAGCGCAGACCGCGAATTCCTTCCACCCTCGCCAGAGCATGGCGGATTTCCGATTCTTCCGTGGCGCAATCCATGTCGGCGATACGAAAACGGCGCATGCCGTCCGAAATCTCTGGCATCGTGTCCGCCGGCGCTGTCGCGCAATCCCCGCAATCGCAGGGCGCATCTGTTTTCATCTCCTGAAACGAATCATGTCGATCCATGGCTTTCCCTCCTCGTGACCGGTATTGAAAACCCTGTAGTTGCTATAGTGTCAAGCCTATACAATGAAACCGTGGGGAAAATGACCGGCATGGAGGTAGGAATATGAAAATCGGCGAGTTGGCCAAGGCCGCCAACACCCCGGTAGAGACGATCAGGTACTACGAGCGCGTGGGTCTGCTGCATGATGCGGCTCGCACGGAAAGTAACTACAGGATTTACAGCGAAGCGCAACGCGACCGCCTGATCTTCATCCGCCACTGCCGGGGGCTGGACATGACCCTGGACGAAATCCGGCTTCTCCTGCGCTTCAAGGATTCGCCGCAAGAGAACTGTGCGCAGGTAAATACGTTGATCGACGAACACATCGGCCATGTCAGCGTGCGCATCAAGGAGTTGAAAAACCTCGAACGCCAACTCAAAACCTTGCGGAAAACCTGCCGGGAGGCGCGGGAATCCGGCCAGTGCGGCATCCTTAACGGCCTTTCGGCTTGTCCGGATGGCGAGCCGCTCACGGGCAAGACCGGCCATGTGCACGGCGCTCACGCCAGAAAAGGCTGATGGAGCGAAACCGCGTTCAAGCGCCCAAGCTCTCTACCGCGAACCCCACAACATTTCTGTTCTTCTTGCTGAACTCCACGCCAATCAGGTGGATAGGCTGTTGAAGCGAGCGGTATTTGTCCGCATACCCCTTCTCCTTGATCTGCGGCAAGGCACGGCCTTCGGCTTCATCTTCCACCACCTTGAACTCGAAGAGATAAATCTGTCCGTTGAACTTGATGGCCATATCCAGTTTTCCTTGGCTGCTCACGTCTTCAGGGGCGATATCCAACCCCAGGGCGGCGAAGCTGGCATAGAACACGCTGGCGTAGTAGCCCTCGAACCGGGCGATATCGTTCCTGCGAAACCAATCGTTCGGAATGCTTGCGTAGAGCGAAAAGAAAATTTCCCGAATTTTTGCGAAATCGTTGAGTTCCAATGCTTCGTATAGGGCAAAGCTGCTTTGCTCCGCCATCTGCGGATTTTCGACCCAGTGCCCCAGAATCTCCCCCGTCAACGCGCCCCGGACTTCACGATTGGGATATCCCAGCGTGAACACAAGATTGCCGCCCAGGTTTTTCTCACTGGCGATGGTCAGGTAGCCGGACTGGAACATCAGGGCTTCTGTGGAAATATCGCCTACTTCAAAGGCAGAGACTAAGCGGGAAGATGCTTCTTTTTTCAGAAAAGCAGGCAAATAGACTTTGCGCTCGGTGAG
>JAIRWW010000262.1 GCA_031268685.1 Azoarcus sp. | reverse complement strand
TCCTCGAAAGCCGCCTTCGACCTGGGCAGCACAGTGCTGCGAAGCGTCTTCGTCCATGGATTCATGGACGCTGGAACGTTTGACCTCGGCCGCATCATGAAATGCTGCAACCACTATTTGCAACCGGATGGTCGGCTTGTTCCCATTTGCGTACATAACGTTATTGATGACGAAATAAAGTGTAAAACCCACAATTCCATTCAAACCAAAATCGGCAGTCAGCCTAAGTGATTAACATAAATTAAGGCGATAGTACTGGAGTTTGAACGGCGACTATCTTTATCTGTTTGAGGAAGTCACAGCATCGTTGCCAGACGGATAGGGTTGTTCGTTCCGTCCCCGGCCAGAGGTCGGAATTGATGCTGGTTAGCGGCGACCCGTGCAACTCATAGAGCCTCGCCGCTCACAGAAACTGTTCCGAGCCGACCAGCCCGATCTTGGCGAGACGGTTGCGCTGGATGGCGGCCATAACAGCGGCGACGACATCGTAGGCGGCGGCGCGATCCGGCCGTACATGCACTTCGGGTTGCACCGCCTGGGCGGCCACTCTCGCCAGATGCGGCTCCAGCCCGGCGACACCGCCGGGCACCGGTGCGGTATTCCACAAGATGGCGCCATCGGCTTCGATGTCGATACGCACCACTTCCGGCTCCACCAGCGGTGGCGGCGGATTGCCTTGCGGCAGGTTGAGATCCACCGAGTGCAACTGGATCGGGATAGTGACGATCAGCATGATGAGGAGTACCAGCATCACATCGATCAGCGGCGTGGTGTTGATGTCGATCATCACCTCGGGATTGCCCGATGCGGACGACGGCCCGATATTCATTGCCATGACATGGCTCCTTATTTACCGTTCATTCGCGCGGGCCGGGTTCGGTGATGAAACCGATCTTGAGGATGCCGGCGCGCTGGCAAGCGAGCACGGCGCGGCCAACGTGCTCGTACAGCGTGTTCGCATCGCCCCGGATTTGCACCTAGGGCTGTGGCTGGATGGCGGCGGCGTGCCTCAGGCGTCCAAGGAGCGCTTCCGCGCCGAGCGCCTCCTGGTTCCAATACACCCTGCCCTCGCGCGTCACCGAGAGGTTGATGTTCTCCGGCCTGGTTTCGCGCGGCTGGTTCGTTTCCGTCGGCAGTTTCACCGGCACGACGTGCGTGGCTACCGGAATGGTGATGAGGAAGATGATGAGCAAGACCAGCATCACATCCACCAGCGGCGTGGTGTTGATGGCGGAAATGGCTTCGTCCTCTTCCGCCTGTCCAATATTCATTGCCATACCTCACCCCTTGGCGAGCGCAAGCCGCGCGGCGGCGGAGCGGGACGTCTCTCCACCCAGGAGCGTGGCGTGCAGATCGATGCCGAAGGCGCGCACTTCATCCAGCGCCGCCTTGTTGCGGCGGACGAGCCAGTTGTAGCCAAGCACGGCGGGCACGGCGACCGCCAAGCCGATGGCGGTCATGATGAGCGCCTCGCCAACGGGGCCGGCCACCTTGTCGATGGAGGCTTGCCCGGCGATACCGATGGCGGTGAGGGCGTGGTAGATACCCCATACCGTACCGAAAAGGCCGATGAAGGGCGAAGTGGAGCCGACTGTGGCGAGAAGCGCGAGACCGTTTTGCAGGCGGTTTTGCACATTCTCGACAGCGCGCTGGATGGATTGGCCGATCCAGGTGTTGAGGTCGATATGCTCCAGCAATCCGACGTGGTGCGCCTTCGCTTCCAGCCCGGATTGGGCGATGAAGTGGAAAGCGCCTCGCACGTTAAGGCTTTTCGCGCCCTCCTGCACGCCGGAAGCGCTCCAGAACTTCTTCTGCGCTTCCCTGGCATGGCGAAAGAGCCGGTGCTGCTCGGAGAGCTTGATAACGATGACGTACCAGCTTGCCGCCGAAAGGAGGAGGAGGATGATCAAGGTGCCTTTGGCGACGAAATCGCCCTGACGCCAGAGGGCTTCGAGGCCATAGGGATTGCTGACGCCTGCGTCGGGAACGGAAGAAGCTGGGACGGTGGAGTCGGCGGCCCCGGTGGGGACAGGCGTCGCAAGACTGGAAGATGCCTCGGCGACTGGAGCGGCAGGAGCGGATTCGTTGTCTGGATATCCGGTCTGGGCGTAAGCGAAGGCCGTGGCAGCGAAACTCAGTGCGATGCACCACAAGGCGCGGCGGGGATGGGTGAACAGATGGGACATGATGTGCTCCATTGAATATATGGACGAATAGGTAAGGAATGAGGAAGAAGCCGTCAATCGAGCGCGAACTGGAAGGGCACGCGCACAAGGGCGAGTTCCGCCTGACCGACACAGCGGAAGCGTTTTACGGCGCTCACTACGACCTTGTTGAACACCGGATCGCTGGAACGGACGATGCGCACGCTGCCGATGGAGCCGCCGGTGTTCACCACGAACTCGACCAACACCTCGCCGCTTTTATTAGTGCGCAGGGCTTGCGGCGGATAGGGGACGCTCGAACGGATATCGAGGTGGTTGGGGCAAACGGCGCCCACCGCCGCCGCCACGGGTTCAGGGGCCGGCTCCACCACGACCGGCGCGGGCGCCGGAGGGGGCGCCGGAGGGGGCGGTTCATGCTGGATGACGGCGATCGTCGGTTCGGCCTGCACGGCGACCACGACTTCCGGCGGCGGCACCCAGGCGGGCGGCGGCGGCGCCTTGGACTGCGCGACGATCTTCCTTGCCTTGGGCGGCGGAGGTGGTGGGGGCGGTTCCTCGACGACGGGCTTGGGTTCTTCGATCAGGCGCACTGCCAGTGGATCTTTGAAGGCGTTGACCGCTTCCCGCGCCAGACCACTCATCAGTGCCCAAGCGAACAGGGCGTGAAAGACAACGACAAAAGCGACACCTGCCAGATTGCGGCGGGGATCGCGCTGTTGGTTGGCATAGATTGCAGCGTAAGACATACGGTTTTCCAGTTCAGCCTTTTTCCGCCAATAGCGTCGTAGCGCCAATATTGATGGTGATGGTGAGACCGGGCATTCCTTTCGGGAGAATAAATAAGGTGTTTTTTTATCATAGTTAGAAAAAGTAAAGGCCAGAACCAATTTGTTTGAATTTGTATATAAGCATCGCCGAGACAGCTTCTCCAAATCCAGCAAGCGTTGAATTTTCAGCAGACAACTGTTGCTTTCTCAACATATCCATAGCAAGCGCTCGCGTAATGCAATGATTTTCGACGAAAAAGATACCTGGCATCGTTATTGCTAAAGAAGCTCTGGACAATCCCGTCCGCCCTTGGCCTGTTGAATGGCATTCGACATGACCCAAGGACTTCAACAGGGCTTCAGCCCGAACGGATGGGAATTGTTCAGCGGCTCCCTGGTGTTTTTGCGTTTTTTTTATTCCAACAAGAGAGAACGACATCTTGAAATTCATTCACATCGACAGGCTGTTTGGCAAAAACTGGAAGAAGGTATTGTCCGTCATCATTCCAGTGGCCGTTTTCCTGTTCTCTGCAGAAGTATCGTTGGCTGGCTCGTCTCCTCTCGCTGTCCGGATGGCCTCGGTTGCCTATCCGAAGGGAAAGGAAATCGTCCTGAGCGGCGAAGCGGCCATTATCCAGAACGACCCCGTATTGAAAGCAGACTTGCAAAAACTGGGCGCGCACCTGGAGTGGGTTCCGGCGCCCACGCAAAGTGTCGCGGCTACCATCAACGAAGCGTTTGCCAGCGGCGGAATCGAGTTCGCGCATTATGGCGACCTGCCTTCGGTCATCCTGAATGCGGGCGGGATCGGAACCACCATCGTGGCGCCGGGCGGCGCGGGCACCAATGTTTATCTGATCGTACCAATCCAGTCGACAGCCAAATCCATCGAAGATTTGAAGGGCAAACGGATTGCCTTGCACCGCGGCCGCCCATGGGAATACCCATTCGCCCGGTTATTGCAGGCCAGTGGATTTAAATTTTCGGATTTCAATATAAAGAACCTAAATCCGCAGGCGGGAGCCGCCGCCCTGGCTTCGGGCGACGTGGACGCGCTGGTCACATTGATGGATGTCTTTCCCCTGGTCGACAAAGGAATAGCCAAAGTGCTCTGGTCGTCCAAAACGCCAGGGCAGCCCTGGAGAATTCGCACCGAATTATGGGCCAGCAAGGCATTTGTCCAGCATCACCCCGACGTGACGCAGGCTATCGTCAATGCACATGTGCGCGCGGCGCACTGGATTTCGCAAAAAGAGAACTTCGATGAATACATCCGCTTGACCACGCGTTCTGGTCAGCCGGAAGCCTTGATCCGCCAGGATTATTTGAATGAAATCGTCTCCTGGAAAGATCGCTGGGAACCGTCTTTTTCCGGCGTGCTGGAACACTATCAGGGCGTGGCTGGATACGCAAAAGCATCCGGCCTCGTTCGCAGAGAAGTCGATGCCGCCGGGCTTTTGGAAACCAAATTCGTCCAGCGAGCATTAAAAGACCTGAAGCTACAAAACTATTGGCATAACGGGAAACAATGACAATGCCGGCGTCTATAGCGCGCCCGGCGCTGCCTGGTTTTCTCGAACACCGTGCACTCAAGTGGATTTCGCCGCTTCTCGTTTTGCTGGCATGGAGCGCGATTTGCCGCGCCGGGGTTTTCCCCGAACAGATTCTGGTATCGCCTGGCGTAGTACTGGAAACCTGCGGCGAATTGTGGGCTGGCGGGGAACTGCCCGAACATCTCGGAAAAAGTCTCTACCGGCTGGCCTAGGGGTTCTCGTCCGGCGTTTTGCTGGGCGTGGCCTTCGGGGTGGCGATGGCTTTGTCGGAAATCATTGAAAAGCTCTTTTCGCCATTGTTCAACGCCGTCCGCCAAGTGCCTTCGATAGCCTTCATTCCAGTATTCATTCTGATGCTCGGCGTGGATGAAACCTTCAAGATCGTCATTGTCGCCAAGGCCGCGTTTTTCCCGGTCGCACTGGCCGCGTTCAATGCAGTCAAAGAAATTCCGCAAGCTTTCATCGAGGTCGCGCGCGCCTATCGTTTACCGTTTCGGCATATGGTGACGAAGTTGATATTACCTTCGACCATTCCGCCCATGTTTACCGGAATGCGCATTTCGCTCACGCGCGCCTGGATCGTGCTGGTCGCGGCGGAATTGCTCGCAGCCGATAGCGGTTTGGGACAAATGATGGAGATGGGACGGCAAATGTTCCGCATCGACATCGTGATGGCCGGCGTAATGCTTACGGGCGCGGTCGGCTTTTCATTGGATCGCGGCTGCCAACTCGTCGAAAACTGCTTGGCGCGCTGGAAGACACAATGAGATCGCGCTTGATTTCATGGGCGTGGGGCTTGCTGACACCTGTCCTGCTGGCGTTCCTGTGGGAGTTTTTTTCTCGCCGGAGCATCGCTCACGCCTATGCTTTTGTCCCGGTAGCCGACATCTGGCGCAGTTTTTGGGAACTGGCGGGAAATGGCGATCTGGCGCTGAATCTGTGGGCTACCTTGCGTTCCGCCTTACTCGGATTGAGCATCGGAACTCTGCTGGGCATCAGCGTGGGCGCATCGATGGGCATCATAAAGACAGCGGATGTGCTAATCGGGCCGATCTACCATATGGTGCGCCAAGTACCGCTATTGGGCTGGATTCCGCTGATCGGACTTTGGTTTGGCACGGGCGTTTTTTCCAAGAACCTGATCGTCGCCATGGCCGTTTTCTACCCCATGGCGCTCCATACTTACGAGGGTATTCGCAATGTCGAAAAGCCTTATCTCGAAGTAGGAGAGATTTTCCGTTTCGGACGCTGGCAACGGTTCGTGCACGTGCTGTTGCCAAATGCCTGGCCCTATATTTTTACCGGCTTCTCCAATGCGCTTGCATTCGCGTGGGTAGCGACAGTAGGGAGTGAATTACTGTTTGCGACAGGGCCGGGTCTTGGCGCGTTGATGTTGATTGCGCAATCGGCGTCGAGAATGGATGTCGTCATCGTATGTATCGTGACAATCGGCATTATCGGTTGTTTGATGAACTTTGGTATCGGAAAAATCAGGAAATGGTTTCTCGGTTGGCATTGCGCCCATTGAACGTCGACGAAGGCGTTCAAGCATCCTCCAATACAGCTCCCAGCGCTTCCGGCATACCCGCACAAGATGCAGCCGGCGCACTGAGCATCCATGGATTGAGTAAAACCTACCGGATCGAAAACCGGCAAATTCCTGTACTTGCCGATATAAACCTCAGCATTCGGGCAGGACATTTCGTTTGCATCGTCGGCCCCAGCGGTTGCGGCAAATCTACACTATTGAGGCTGATAGCTGGCCTGGACAAAGAATATTCCGGAGGCATCTTTCTGGATGGCAAACGGATCGCCTCCCCCAGCCTCGACCGAGGCATCGTGTTTCAGGATCATCGCCTGTTTCCGTGGTTGCGACTGCAAGAAAATATCGCACTGGCTTTGCTGAACCACGATTACAGCAAAGCCGAAAAAAATCGGCGAGTGTCGGATTACATACGCCTTGTCAAGCTCGCGGGCTTTGAAAAAGCATACCCACACCAACTATCCGGCGGCATGGCGCAACGCGCCGCAATTGCCCGCGCCTTGGTCAATGAACCTAAAGTCCTGTTGCTGGACGAACCGCTGGGCGCGTTGGATGCCTTGACGCGCGTTTATCTGCAAAAAGAATTGCAGCGCATTTGGCTGGAGCGGCGCGGAACTATGATAATGGTGACACACGACGTGGATGAAGCTCTTTTTCTGGGCGATGAAATCATCATCATGGATGCGCATCCAGGCCGGATCAAACACATCGTCGACATCCCATTGCCACATCCACGCGACCGGGCTTCCTCCGTGCTCCAGGGAATTCGCCTGGAAATTCTGGAAGAACTCATTTCAATACCGCCTGAACCGGATCGCATCAAATAGGGATGCATCGACAACGCCTCGACTTACCGCTTTTTATCTGCTGAAAATCCAGCAACTCGTTATTGGTTTTGTTTTCAAATCAACAGCCGCTGTACAAGCAGACGCTTGAAAACAAATAAAATCAATTGCTTATTTAAAGCTTAAGCATGGCACATTTGTTGCTGAAACTCTACTCCGCACTCACTGCAAGGCAACTTCTCAACGGAGAACAAAAATGAATTTTACCAACCTCAAGACAGCATGGATTTTTTGGCGGCAACCGCAAAAACACTCAAACATGCAAAAGGCGCGACTGTCGATAAATACTATTGCGCTGGCGCTCTCCATCATTGCCACGGGCAGCGGGTTTCCGCATTCCGTTCTCGCTCAAGAACAGGAGCCGATACCGGAAAAAGCGCCGGTCGAACTGGAAATTATCAAAGTGACCGCGCAAAAACGGGAAGAATCCGCACAGGAAGTGCCTACCGCGATTACCGTGTTGAAAGGCGATGAATTGCAGGACAAAGGTGTTGGGCGTTCTGCGAACGAAATCTTGAACTATGTGCCGAACGCTTCAGCGGCAACGCAATCGCACTCCCGCCCGCGCTGGTGGATTCGCGGGGTGGGTGCGGGGCAGCAACAACATGATTTGGCCAATCCGGTCGGCTTTTATCTGGACGAGGTCTATATCAGCAACGCAAGTGCGACGGGGTTTCCCTTGTTCGATCTTGAACGCATCGAAGTGCTGCGCGGTCCACAAGGCACATTGTGGGGCAAAAACACAACTGGCGGTGCCATCAGCGTGCAATCCAAAAAACCAGAATTTGGCCTGGATGGTGTAACGGGATATACCAGGTTGAGTTATGGAACTTACCGCGACCTGATTATCGAAGGCGCGGCGGGCGCGGAACTAAAAGCCGATGTACTGGCCGCCCGCGTTTCTTTTCATAGCGAAAACCAAAATGAAGGACGTTTCAAAAACAAATTCACCGGCAAAAAAGGAGAAGAATTGCGCGACGATGCCGTCCGCTTGCAATTACTCGGGAAAATTACGCCCAATCTCGAAGCATTGCTCAACGTACACCGACGCGAATACAAAACGGATGGCGCAACATGGACGATAGCAACCGCGCCACGGGACGGAATCGCCCACCCACGCGCGGCGCCGGGCTTTGGATATACGACGGACAACAACCGGGACTCTCTGGCAGCCAATGCGCCAGATAACAGCGATACCAAACAAAATGGCGCTGTTTTCAACTTGAAATGGCAATTGGGCGAGCTGAGCCTAACTTCGATTACTGGTTTTGAAGACTTCTCTCTGGAAGGCGAAGACGACAGCGACCGCACATCCCTGGAACTTGCGCGCGGCTATTCCAAGGCCAAAAGCCATCAATGGTCACAGGAATTCCGCCTGGCTTCACCCAAGGAACAAAAGGTTTCCTGGGTGACGGGCCTGCATTGGTTCAAAGAAAACATAGATTCCTATTCGGCTGCCGGACGCCTGCCCAGCGCCGCGCCTTTGGGACTGTCCGCGAATTATTCCGACACAAAATACGATCATTCCACCCATAGCATCGCACTGTTCGGCAGCGCCAAGGTCAAATGGACAGATCGCTTCGATACCACTTTCGGCCTGCGTTGGACCAGGGAAACCAAAGAAGTTGATATCCGGCGGCGTAATGCAACAACTGGCGTCAGCTTTTCAAACAACTCCCGCTGGTGGAATACCGCAAATACCGTTTTCCCGAACGATGATTCCAACTTCGCAGTTTCCCAAGACAAAACCTGGAACAAATGGGCCCTTGACATTGCGCCGGAATATAGCCTGTCTGATAATGCGCGCGTATTCTTCAAATACGCCCACGGCGTCAAGTCCGGCGGCTTCAACACATCGGCCACTGACTTGGACGCAGTAAACGTCGTCAAGCCTGAAACACTGGATTCGTATGAACTGGGTCTGAAATCGGAATGGTTGAATCGCCGCCTGATTTTCAATGCCACACTATTTCATTACGATTACGACGATGTACAGGTAAATGTCGTAGGCCCCAAGCCCAGCGCGCCGAACTTGTCTATCTCCTATCTACAGAACGCCAGCGAAGCGCATGTGGATGGGCTGGAACTGGAAGTCGAAGCCCTGCCCAGCGCCAATCTGCATATACGCGGTAGTTTGGGATTGCTGAAAACGGAGTACGACAAATTTACAATTCAGAACAGTACCGATAAACGCGACGGCAATTCCTTCGTGCGCTCCCCGCAAGTCACGGCGCTTTTCGGCGCGGATTACCGGCTTCCGGTTTGGGATGGCGCCAACTTGCTGCTTTCCGGAGATTACCGCTTCACTTCCAGGCAATACTATTACGTCGCGCAGCAAAAGCGATCACAATACAATGACAGATCGCTCAGAAACATTTCGCAAGATCCGTACAGCATTGTGAATTTGCGCGCATCGTATGAAGCCGCCAGCGGAAATTCAACACTGACGTTCTACATCAACAACGCGACCGACGAAAAATACACGCAACACGCTTTGCCCGCCGGCACGTTCTCCGACGCGGAGCCCATCATACAAGGTGACCGCCGCACATTTGGCGTTTCATACACCGCACGTTTCTGAAAAGCGTGCGATGAAACCGCGCCAAAAGCCGTTCTTGTCCGTTTTACTGCGCCAGCCCGGGTATTTCGCGGCAAGCTTTATCCTCCTGTCGCTCACCAGCGGCGTCACCATAGGTATGAACAAAATACTGGTGACGCTCATGGCCTTGCGGCTAAATGCGGAATCCTGGCAAATCGGCCTGCTGGTCAGCGCGGAAAGCCTTTCGATGATGCTGGTATCGCTACCCGCGGGCATCCTGATTTCCCGGTTCAGTGCGCGTCCCGTGTATGCCGTCGCTAGTCTGGCGGCAATGTGCCTGTATCCCCTGGTCGCCCATGCTCCAAGCTGGCATGCGGCGGCAGGGCTGCTGTTTCTGGCGGGAATCTGTATTCCATTCAGGATCGTGTCCATGAATACCTCCTGGCTGGAACGCTTGCCGGAACTGGGCGCATCCAAAGGCGGCTGGTATCGCGGAGCGCTCATGCTGGGGATCGGGCTATTGGGGCCATTGGCGGGCAAACTTGCCGCAGACAGGTTTGGCGTGCGCAGCAGTTACTGGATTACCAGCGGCCTGTTCGCGTTCATGGCGCTATATGGCTACACGATTCTTTCTCGCAATGCCGGAAACAAGCATGACGGATTGTGGCGCGACGCGCGCGCGATGATGGGGCGGCTGCGCGACAAAACCGTGCGGGAAGTATGCGTCTACGACGGCATGGCCGGCGCAGTGCACGGGTTTCTGGGTATTTTTGTAATCGTGATTGCAGTGAGGGTTTTCCATTGGCCAGAACCGCAAGCCGTCACGATCATGATTGCGGAAGGCGCCATGCTGGTATTCACTCTGCTCATGCTCGCGCCGCTCGTCTTCAAAATGGGAGAAAGCAGAATGTACAGCGTCGGGCATTTCTGTTTTATCTCGGGGCTTGCGATTCTGGGCTTGACCCGGCAGGGCGAATGGCTGTTTGCCGGTGCGATTCTCAATGCCTTCGGACAGGGGCTGAATCAATTGGTCAACATTGCCCGCATTTCGCGCTGCGACGGACACAAAGGACATATTTCCGGCCTGCAAACCATGATCGGCATGGCGGGCAGTTTCGCGGGCGCGGCCCTTGGCGGTTTGCTCAGCAAAGGCATGGCCTTGCAAAACATCTTTCTACTATGGATTCCGCTATGGTTGCTTGCCTGCCCCGGCTTTCTCCGTTTTTTCAGCAAATGCACCACCAAGATACGGAGATCGAGAACGAATGGATCGCAAGCGGACGAGCGCCGTCCAATTGACGCAGAAACGCAGTAGCAATTCCCGCAAACTGTTTACCAAACAACAGCGCGTGTTGCTAAAGCAGCAGAAGCAGCGAGTTTCATGGCATGCAATGGGAAATACAACATATTGTATTAAAAGAAAAACACATTTATCTCAAACCCTGGCATGAAAGCTGCTTTATTGGATATTGGAATCCAAATTCCATTTTTCGGTCATTTTATCGGGAGTTTTTCATGACAACTGAATTCATCTGGCAACTGCCAGTGGCAGGCGATAGCCGTTATGGCAACGCGCAGGCGACTCGCCGGGGGGAACGCGACGAATCGGCGCGGCCAGCTTTTTCACCAGGCATCAGCGACCCACGCGGCAGCAACTTCAATTATTTCGATTATCTGCACCAGGTGGCGCGGGCTGCCGATCTGGCTGGATTCGACGGCATCCAGGTTCCCGACGATCCGCAAGCCGACGAATCATGGATTGTGGCGGCCTACGCGGCGCGCGCCACCCGTCATGCCAAAATCCTGGCTGAATTTCCGGCCTCACGCGGTTCGTCGGTATTTGCCGCGAAGAATGCGATATCTTTTCAGCGTTTCAGCAAAGGGCGCTTTGCCTGGCAAATCGGCTTGGGCGGAAATGAAGTGCAACGCCGCTGGTATGGCGACTATATTCCCGAACCCGATTTGTTGCCGCGCATCGAGGAATTCATTCAAGTAGCGCGAGGCGTCACGAGTGGCGGGGAATTCAGTTTTTCGGGACGTTTTTTTGAAGTACTGAACGGTGGCTTTGAAGGCCCGCTCACTGCCTATCCTTTGCCGCCGGTCTATCTCTCGGGTTCCAGCGACGAAGCATTGGCTCTATCGGCCCGTGCCGCGGATGTGCATATTTTCGACGCCGCGCCGGTAGCGCGGCTGCGGCCTGCCATTTCGCGCCTGAAGGTTCTGGCCTCGGAGGCCGGACACCAAGTGGCTGCTGGTTTGCGCATCGACCTCATTGCCCGTGAAACCGAGCGCGAAGCATTGTTCGATGCGCGCCGCTACCTGAACCAATCCGGCGTGCCGCGCGGTAACGAAGACCCAGCGCTGGGGAGCAACTATTGGCCAGGTTTGTCGGCGGGACGCAATGGCGCGACTGCCACACTGTTTGGCAATTACGAACAGATTGCCAGAAAACTTTCCGAATACTCGGAATCTGGCGTCGAAACTTTCATTCTTGGCGCCGTGCCGCATCTGGAAGAAGCCTATCGCATTGGCGAACTCGTACTACCCCTGGTACGCGGCCTTGTTTCGGCAGAACGCCGTCTCGTTGCCTGAAATGTCTTGTATTTTTACTGGAGCTTCACATGAGCGTTGATATTTTCTGGAGAATTCCCACGCATGGCGAGCCTCGCCACCACCGTTCCCGCCTGCCGCACCGCGGCGACTGGTTTCCGGGAGATGTCGCCGGTCTCGCCAGCAGCGGAAAGGATGGTTACACCTACATCGACTATCTGGCGGAGATAGCCCACGCTGCGGAAATTTCCGGTTTTCAGGGCGGATTGATTCCGACTTTTCCGCAAACAGAAGAGCCGTGGATAATCGCGCCTTTTCTGGCGCGGGAAACAAAAACCTTCCGCTTCATGATTCCGTTCCAGCCAGGCTTTCAAAATCCCGTGCTGGTCGCGCGGGCCACGGCGAGCCTGCAACGCGCCACCGGCGGGCGAACGTTATACAACATCATCAGCGGCGGCGGCGGCCCGGAACAATTGTGGTGGGGCGACGCCATCGCGCACGA